>CALFVE010000274.1 GCA_937928475.1 uncultured bacterium
ACCCAGTGGCGGAAGACCCAGAGCAGGCCGAGGTCCTGATCGTCAACACTTGTGCTTTCATTGAGCCGGCCGTGGAGGAAGCCCTCGAGGCGCTGCTCGACCTGGCCGACCTCAAGCAGCACGGGAGGCTGCGGGCGCTCATCTGCGCCGGCTGCCTCAGCCAGCGGCACGGCGAGGCGCTCCTCTCGGAACTGCCTGAGGTGGATCTGTTCATGACGCCGACGGCGGTTCCGCGCGTTGTCGAGGCGGTCAGCGTTGCCCTGACGGGGCGGCGGCAAGTGCTGACCGGGCCGCCTGATTACCTGCATTGCGCGACCACCCCGCGCTGGCGGTCAGCGCCGGAGTGGACGGTGTACGTCAAGATCGCGGAGGGGTGCGACAATCGCTGCGCCTATTGCACGGTGCCCAGCCTGCGCGGACCCTACCGGAGCCGAGCGGTGGCGGATGTGCGGCGGGAGATTGAGCGACTCGTCGGGGATACGGACAGGCGGGAAAGCCTGCCCTCCCAAGCAGTCCGCGAGATCATCCTGATCGCTCAAGATACTACAAACTACGGGCGGGACCTGCAGCCGCCGGCTTCCTTGGACGGGCTGCTACGGGAGTTAAGCGCGCTCGACTGGGACGGTTGGCTGCGGGTGATGTACCTGCACCCGGCGCGGGTGGACGAGTCGCTCCTGGAGGCCTGGGCCGCCTGCCCCACGGCGCTACCCTACCTCGACCTGCCGCTGCAGCACGCTTCGCCCAATGTGTTGCGTCGGATGGGCCGGCCCGGTTCGCCCGAGGAGTACCTGCGGCTGCTGGAGAGGATTCGCAGTTACCTACCGGGCGCAGCGCTGCGCACGACCTTTCTGGTGGGGTTCCCCGGCGAAACCGACCAAGACTTTGAGACGCTCTGTAACTTCGCTCGCGAGGCGTGCTTTGACCGCCTCTCGCTCTTCCGCTACTGGCCGGAGCAGGGCACCCCGGCGGCAGAGATGCCCGACCAGGTGCCCGTGGAGGTGGCTGAGGAGCGCTTGGCGCGGTTGGCCCAGTTGCAGGAGGGCCTCTCTCTGGCGCTCAACCGGCAGTTTGTGGGCAAGCGCCTGCGGGTGCTGGTCGAGCAGGTTGACGTGGAGGAGGCAGTGGGGAGGTCCTACCGGGACGCGCCCGAGGTAGATGGGCTGGTGCATCTCACCCCCACGCGGGGGTTGCAGACGGGGCAGTTTGTTGACGCGATCATCACCGAGGCGGAAATTCACGACCTGTTCGGCCAACCGTCAGTGAGATGAATCGTTCTTCCAACTCGTGACTCGCGACGCGCGCCTCGCGACCATCCTCTCGGCTGTCGCAGACCAGACGGGGGTGGGCAAACCTGCGCCACTCGGAGGAAAGCCATGCCCGACATCCGTACCCGCTTTGCCCCGTCTCCCACGGGTTACATGCACATCGGCAACCTGCACACCGCCCTGTTTGAGTGGCTGTTCGCCCGGCACCACGGGGGGCAGTTTGTGCTGCGCATCGAGGATACCGATGAGGCCCGGCACACCCCGGAGGCGGTGACTGTTATCTATGAGGGCCTGCGCTGGCTAGGCTTGGACTGGGACGAGGGGCCGGACGTGGGCGGGCCCTACGCACCGTATATCCAGTCGGAACGCGTGGACATCTATCGCCATTACCTCGCCCGCCTGCTTGAGCAGGGCCTGGCCTACGAGTGCTTCTGCACACCGGAAGAATTGGAGCAGCAGCGGGAGGCTTTGCGGGCGCGGGGCCTGCCGCCGCGCTACGAGGGGCGCTGTCGCCGGCTCTCCGAGCGGGAGAAGGCCGCGCTGCGAGCCGTCGGCAGGCCTGCCTGCATCCGCTTCCGCACGCCGGAGACCGGGCAGACCGTTATCCGGGACCTGATCCAGGGGGAAGTCGTCTATGACAACGCGCTCCTGGGCGATCCGGTGATCGGTAAGACCTCGGGCTTTCCCACCTATCATTTTGCGGTGGTAGTAGATGACTTCGAGATGCGCATCACCCACGTCATCCGCGCCGCCGAGCATTTGGGCAATACCCAGATCCACCTGCTGCTTCAGCAAGCGTTGGGCTTTCCGTCGCCCCAATATGCGCATCTGCCGCTCATCCTCGGCGAGGACCGCAGCAAACTCAGCAAGCGGCACGGCGCAGTCTCGGTGATGGACTACGCCGAGCGAGGCTTTCTGCCCGAGGCGATGTTCAACTTCCTGGCCCTGCTGGGCTGGTCACCCGGGGGGACCGAGGAGATTCTCTCGCGCGAGGAGATCATTCAGCGCTTCACGCTGGAGGCCTGCTCGGCCTCTCCGTCGGTCTTTGACCTGACCAAGGCGGAGTGGATGAACGGTGAATATATGAAGGCGATGTCAGGGGAGGAGATCGCCCGGCGGTTGCTTCCCTATCTTCAGAAGCAAGGCCTGTTTGAGGGGAACCCCGCGCCGGAGCGGCTGGCGTGGCTGGCGCGGGTGGCTGACCTGATGAAGGAGCGTGCGCCGCTGCTCACCACCTTCACCACTTGGGCCCGCTACTTTTTCACCGATGACTATCCCTACGACGAGAAGGCGCGAAAGAGGTGGCTGACCAAGCCGGACACGCCGCAGACCTTGCGGGCGCTAGCCGACCGGCTGGAGGCGCTGGGCGATTGGTCCGCGCAGAGCATCGAGGCCGAAGTGCGGGGACTGGCCGAGGAACTAGGGGTTAGCGCCGGCCAGGTCATTCATCCCTGCCGCGCGGCGGTGACAGGCACGACCGTCGGCCCCAGCCTATTTCACTTGCTGGAGCTACTGGCGCAGCAGGATGTGATCCATCGCCTGCGGCGGGCGGCGGATCAGTTCGCCGAGGACCTGCCCGCGGATTGAGTCCCTGAGACTGGCCGGTGGCGGCTTCATTTCGTCCCCGCGGCCTTGCGGCGGGAGGGCCAGAACAGACGTGCCAGGGTGACCGCCAGGCTCAGAACCGCGGCGGCCGCAATCGCTAGCCACCCAGGTGTGAGCGCTAGGGCGCGGGTCCGTGGTGCGGCCCCCATCCAGGGAACCAAGGGCGCCTGCACACCCAGGGCGTCCAGTGCGGCCTCACCATCCACGAACAGCCAACTGCGAGCCTCGCCCGGCAGGGCATAGGTCCAGGCCGGCAGCGTCGTCTGGTTCCTACCCCTGGCCAGCACCACGTACTGCTCGCCTCCCGGTCGCGGCGTCAGTTGCGCCCGGCAGAGATGGGCCAAGGCGGTGGCCTCCACCAGCATCCTCCCCGCATGCCACTGAAGCACCGTTCCCCGAGGGTAACTCTGGCGTCTCGCCCCTCCGGGAATACCAAAGCGGAGCGGGTCGAGCAGCCCTTCCAGGCGCAAGAGAGGAAAAATGTCCCCCGAGGCAGAGCCCTCCCATACGAGGCTGTTTCCGTCCCAGGTCAGGGGCAGGAAGCGTTCGCCGGCGGACAAGGCCCACAGGCCAGGATCTGCGAGCCTTTCGGGGTCAAGCCGGACCTCAATCCGCACCCGGCGGGAGGGGCCGGGGGCGAGTAGGTAAGCCCACCGCACGTGGTCCTCGTCGTTGTGTTGGCGGGACACCTCGTAGTCCAGTCGCACCTCGCACGCCGTCCTCGCAGGGAAACGCACCGTGGCTTCGTGCCACACGCAGGGCCGGGTGTGGCCTTGGTACTCGGTCGTGCCGGCGACCGGTCGAGTGGGGTGAGCCGTGCCCTGCACACGCAGCGGGGCCTGCACCACTCGGGCCAGGTCAGAGGGGCCGACGATATTCATCGTGGGGTATCCCAGCCGGACCTCTCGGTCGTCCCCCTGGTTGAGCAACTCGCAGATCACCCGCACCCGCGCGGCTGTTGCCTCCGGCTCGATGAACACGAACTCCCGGGTCAGTCCTACCCCGGCAGACCCCTCCCGCACCCGCGGCGTCCCTGCTGCCCAGATAATCGGGACCGGCGTTGCCAGCCCTGGCAAGGCGGCCGCGCAGAGCAACCAGGCGCTCATCAGTGCCGATCCCTTCATGCTTCTCCTCCCAGTTCGCCTCAAGCGAACGTGTCCCCAGCCCACCTGGGTGCTTCCGTCATGGTGCGCCTAGCACCCACCCGAACAGTTCTTTCGCCATGACCTCTGCAGTTCCTGCCGAAAGCGAACTCCGCCAGCGCCTGCTATTGACGCGCGCTGCAGGCTGCCCCCATAATGCCCACGTTATGCGCCTCATGCTTCTGGCGTTCTCTGCTTCTTGCGTGGCGCTATCGCTCTGCTCACCCACTCGGAGTGCTCCCATGCTCATTTCGACCGACTTTGAGACCGATCCTCTGGCCAGCGGCTGGCTCGCCGAGGCCTCCGAGGGTGAGCCGCTTCCTGCCTGGACCGACACGACCGCCCGGTCGGGCCGCCGTTCGCTCGTCGCTACCCAGGGGAAGTGGAAGAGCCCGGTCTTCCCCGTGCAGCCGTTCGAGTACTACCGCCTGGAGTTCTGGTCGCGCGCCGAGGCCCCCGAGTATTTCGCGGCTTACTTCTATGACGAGGCAGGCACGATGCTAGAGGCTGACCACTACTCGAGTGTAAACCCGTCTGAGGGCTGGGCACGCAACACGCTGTGCTTCCGGGCCAAGGCGGGGGCGGCGACAGCACGGGTGATCTTCCAGCCCTGGCATGCCCGGCCCTTCTATGTGGATGACGTCTCGCTGCGGGCCGTGAGCCGGCAGGAGGCTCTGGCCTGGGCGGAGGAGGTGTATGCGCAGATTCCCCCTGTCGGCACAGGTGCGGCGTCGGCCGGTGAGGGCGCAAGCAGAAATCGCTCCCTGCCCCGCACTTTCGCCCGCCTGCGCCGGGGCGGGACGCTGCGGGTGGTAATGCTGGGCGACAGCATCATCAATGATATCGGCAGCAGCCCCTGGGACCTGCTGGTGGAACGACAGTACCCGGGCGCGCGTGTCGAGGTGGTCACCTCGGTCAGCGGCAGCAAGGGCTGCTGGTATTACCAGGAGGACAACCGGGTGCAGGCATACGTCCTCGACTACCGACCGGACCTGCTGATTATCGGCGGCCTGAGTCAGCGCGGCAACCTGGCCGCCATCCGCAACCTGCTCGGCCAGGTGCGGGAGCGGGCGCAGCCCGAGGTCCTTCTGATGACCGGGGCCTTTGGCTCCCGGGAACTCGACCCGCGCACCCCCGGGGCACAGGAAATAACGGATCACCCGGACCCGCCCGCCTACCGGGCGCGGCTCCGGCAACTGGCCGCTGAGCAAGGGGCGGGGTTCTTCGACCTGCGCGGCGCCTGGGAGGAGTACATGCGGGGGGTCGAACAGCCGTATGAGTGGTTCATGCGGGACCGGGTCCATGCCAACGACCGGGGCCGAGCGCTGGCGGCCCGGCTTCTGGCCCGCTTCTTTGGCGCTGAGTGAGCCCTGCTCCCTGAGGGAGAGGGAGCAGGCCGGAACCACCGCTGAGCGCCGACCCTCTCTGGACGACGATTGGTGCAATCCCCGGCCCTCCTTCGCTACGGCAGGGAGAGCCGGGGAGGGTTCCGTCAGGGTCTGGGCAGGCAGTTTGTATCCAGATACGGACGCCGGCCTGTGGTCCCCGCCGGGAGCGGAATCAGGTGGCCGCTCCTGGGTGTTTCTCGCGTTGACAAAGTACGGGTGCTCACCTATAATGCGCACGGCCACTGCCCGCAACCCGTGAAAAAGGGGGATCTGCCCGATGAGGCGGAGCCTGCCCGCATACGCGCTTGCCGTAGCCACCACCGCACTAGCCGCGGCCTTCCCGCTTTGCGCCCAGGAGCCGACGGGAATTTCCCCTTATGTGCAGGGCCTGGCGGCGCTGGAGGCGGAGGACTATGACCAGGCGGTAAGCCTCTTGGCCCAGGTTGTCCAGCAGGAGCCCAACAACGAACCGGCCTGGTTCAGCCTCGGCGTCGCCCGCTTCAAACAGAAGACCCCCGATCTCCCCGGTGCGTTGGAAGCCTTTCGTCAGGCCCTCAGGTTGGCGCCCAACCGCCCCGGCACTCGCCTCTACATCGGCCGTATCTACGAGACCCAGGGCGCCTTCGCCGAGGCGATCTCGGTGTTCACCGAGGAGGTGATCCGCGCCTCCGGGGCCGCCAAGACTGAGGCGCTGGTCGCTCTGGGGCGGGCAAATTACAAGGCGGAGCGCTACGCGGCGGCGCGAGAAGCCCTCCAGGAGGCCGTGGAAGCGGACGCCAAGTATGTCGAGGGCTTGTACTGGTTGGGCCTCGCCCAGACCGCTCTGAAAGACTACACCGCCGCCATCAAGTCCTTTCGCGATGCCAAGCAGGTGCTGCAGGATTATTCAGATCTGCGGGCTGCGCTGAGCCGGATGCGGCCCGAGCAGCAGCGGGAGCGCAAACTAACCGAGGAGAAACTGGCCCAGGAGTACGGCCGAGCCCAGGATTTCGCCCAGAACCTGCTGCTGTGGCCCTCGCTGAACAAGGCGTTGGGGGACGCCTACCTGGGCGACCGGCAGTTCGACATGGCCCGCAACGCCTACCGGGCGGCGCTGGACAAGGCGCAGCAGGGCTCGACCACCGACGCTGACGTATATGTGCGCTTGGCCCGCGCCTATCTGGCCGACGCTAAAGTTTTGTTCAACGAGCAGAGCCTGCTGTACACCATGATCGGGGTCATGCGCTCGGCGGAGCAGGCGGTGGACAAGGCCCTGGAACTGGACCCCAAGTCGGGGCCGGCCTACGCGGTCAAGGGCGAGATTTATGCTTTCGAGGCGGCCACCTACAATACCGACCCCAAGCAGAACATCACCTCCCACACCTACGAGGAGGCGCTGGATGCCTTCGCGAAGGCCTTGCAGGCCCAGCCCGACAACGTGGACGCGCTGATCGAGCGCGCCAATACCTATCTGAAGCAGGCGCAGCAGGAGTTGCCGGGCAGCGCCAAGGCCAAGGAGGCCCTGGCGGCGGCCCGCGGCGATGTGCAACAGGCTCTGACGCTCCGGCCGGAGATCGCCCGGGCATATGTTATCCTCTCCCAGGTGGCGCTGGCCGAGGAGAAGTACGATGAAGCCCAGCAGTTTGCGGAGAAGGGGATCGCGCTGGACCCGAAGGACCCCCGGGCCTATGATGCCGCCGGCCTGGTGATGTACTACACCGGCCGGCTGGCGGAGGCGGCCAGGTATTTCCGCCGGGGGCTGGAGATCCAAGACCGCGACGCGCCGCTCCACTTCAACCTCGCCAATACCTTCTACCAGATGCAGTCGTGGTACATGGCCCTGCGCGAGTACAAGAAGGCCTTGGACAATACGCCCACCGCCACCTTGGCGCGGACTGCCTATCAGCGCGCTTACATCCTGTACCGCATGGCCTTGGCCTACCACGAGACGCAGCGCTACGACGCCGAGATCGAGACCCTGAACGACGCGCTGGCGCTGGACGCCAGTTACTTCGATGCTTACTTGCAACTGGCCCGCGCCTATGCGGCCCAGAAGCAGTATGCCGGCGCCCAGCGGGCCCTGGAGCAAGCGCAGGGGCGGGCGGCTACCGACCAAGACTCCTCTCTGGCCTATACCCTGAGCGGCCAAATCTACGAGACCGCCGGCGATCCTCATGCTGCCGCCCTGGCCTACAGCAGCGCCTTGGCCAAGGACCCGGAGAACCCGCTAGCCAAGGCGGCGCTGGCGCGGCTGAGCGGGTGAGCGGGGATCCCCTCATGCTGCAGGCCGTACCCAGGGCGTCCCGGCGGGGCCTGTCCCGGGCGTGGGAGTGGCGTGCGATGTTGGTGGCGGGCCTGCTGGTGGCGGTAGGGGCGACGGCCGCCGAACTCCCGGCTCAGGCGGCCTCCCCGGGGGAACCCCGGGAGATGCGCCTGGCTAACGGAATGCGGGTGGTCTTCCAGAGCAACCCGGCCTCGCCGGTGGCGGCGCTTTGTGCCTTCGTGCACACCTCGGCTCCCCAGGAGACTTGGAACAGCGCCGGCGTACGCGAACTCTTACAACTGATGGGGGAGCGGACGCTGGTGCGCCCCGATCAGCCGGCTGAGGCACGCCCCCCAGTGATGGACTTACGGACGGCGCTCAGTCGCGATTACACCGAGATCGTGGCCTTGTGTCTGCCCGAGGAAGTTGGCGCCGTGCTGCGGCGACTCCGCGCGGTGTTGTTTGAGCCCTATTTCAGCGCGGAGTCTTTCCAGTTCGCCCAGGAGCGGCTGTGGCAGGAAGTGGCGGCGCGCCAGTCGGTGGCTCCCGCGCTGGCCCTGGACGCGTTGGTGGCGCGACTCTATCCCGATTGGCCCGGCTCTTGGCCGCTGGTGGGGACGGGCGCGGCCACCTGGGTGGACCTAGATTTCGTCAAGCGGTACCACGCCAAGCACTATCTGCCCAACCGGACCTTACTGGCGGTCTCCGGGCCTCTGGAGGCGGAGACGCTACGCCAGCAAGTGGAGGCTGCCTTCGGCAATCTCCTGCCGGGAGTAGCGGAAAGACTGCTGCCTCCGCCGGTGGGAGCCGAGCCTCGGGGGGGGCTAGTCGAATTGCGGATGCCGGGGTCGGAGGTCTCCGCCGTGGTTCTGGGGGGCCGGGGACCGAGTTTGGTGGAGACGGAGTATCCGGCAGCCTCCGTGCTGATGGCCTTGCTGGGACAGGGACGAGGCTCGCGACTGTACCGGCGCTTGCGTGAGGAAGAAAACCTTTCCTACACGGTCGAGGCGGGGGTGACGCCCTCCCAGGTGTGCCCGTACGTATACCTGTTGGCCACCTGCGCGGCGGACCAGGTGGGGGCGGTCCGGGAGGCGATGAGCGAGGAGGTGCGTCGCCTGGGGCAAGAAGCGCCCAGCGAGCAGGAACTCAGCCGGGCGCGGCGGCTGGTCTGGGGTCAGTACCAACTCCGGCAGCAGAATAACGAGGAACTGGCCCACTATCTGGGGCTGTTTGCCCTGCTCGATGAAACTCAGGGGCTATCGCGCTGGGGTTCGCTGGCGCTCCGCCTGGCGGCGGTGCGCGCCGAGCAGGTGCAGGAGCAGGCGCGCAAGGCCTTCGCCGACCCGGTCGTGGTGATAGTGCGAGGAGGAGGAAAGGCCGGCTAGGGACGCTCTTCGAAGGCACTTTCCGGTCGCAAGAGTGTTCGTACAAATCAGGAGGACGGCGCGTAGGCGGCATGCGGTCCTCCCGGGGGCACGTAGGAGAGATAAGCAATGAGAAGGCGCGTTCTCTGCGTGGCACTGCTGATCACATTGCTGGCCGTCGCCGGCGCCGTCTGGGGACAGACGCCGGCGAGCAACTGGATTTTCCTGGTGGACAGCGAACACTCCGGCCGGGTTCCGGGCCAGATGGGTTTGCCCCTGGTGCTGATATGGCGCTACGCCACGGAGGCCCCTGGGCCCGCCATTTCCACCCCGGCCGTTGATGACAGGCGGGTATACTTCGTCGCCCCGGTGCCTGCGCCCGCGACAGCCACCACGGCGGGAGCGCCGGTCCCGGGGATGCCTCCAACCCCGGGCATGCCCATGCCCCCGATGCCGGGTATGCCCGGTATGCCCGGTATGCCGGGGGCCGGGGTCGCGGCAGCGCCTACCAAGTCCATGCTCTATGCGGTGGATCGGGCCACCGGCGCCCGGCTCTGGAAACTTGACACCGACGTGCTGATCACCTCGGGGCTGACCGTGGCCGACGGGGTGGTCTACTTTGGGGCCGACAACGGTCGCCTCTGGGCCGTAGACGCGGCGACCGGCAACAAGAAATGGCGTTTCGAGGCGAAGAAAGCCATCCGCTCGGCGCCGCTCTTGCACGGCAACATAGTCTACTTCGGCTCCGACGACCAGCGGGTGTACGCCTTCGATCTCCAAGCAAACACCCTGGCCTGGCAGTTCGAGACCGGTGGGCCGGTGCAGATTACCCCGGTGCTCTACCGCGACACCCTTTTCGTCCCCTCCCAGGACGGCTACCTGTACGCCTTGCGGAGCAGCGACGGCACCCAGATCTGGCGGCAGGCTATCTCCTCCAACCTCGTCTATGCTTCTCCCATGATCGAGCGGGACAAAGTCGTCGTTGCGGCGGGACCGTACGTGATGGCCCTGGACGCCCGTTACGGGGACCGGCGCTGGGTCTTCCAAGCCGGCGACTTGGTTGTAGGTACTCCGGCGGCGGCCGGCAGAACCGTCTTCCTGGGCAGCCGGGACGGGGTCGTCTACGCCATCAACGACCTGACGGGGCGGCCCATCTGGCGCTACCCCTGGAATACGGCGGGGCCGCCGATCTGCTCCTCGCCTATCCTGGTAGGCGACCTGGTTATCATCCGGCGGGGCGCGCGCAGCATTGTGGCCCTGGGGCAGAACGACGGGCTGCTGCGCTGGGAATACACCTTGCCCAAGCCCCCGGAGACCGCCGAGTCTGCGATGTACCCCACCGGGGGAGCGCCCACCATGCCCGGGATGCCGGGCATGCCCGGCATGCCGATGCCCGGAGCGGGCGGGCCTGGCACTGCGACTACCACCGGGTTCCCCCGCTATGAGAACGTGGTGCGTTCTGGGATCATTGCGCAGGGAGGCAACGCCTTTGCGGTGGGCGACGACGGCGCCCTGTATTGCTTCGCCGCGCAGGCCGCCGACCGGCTCAAGCCCGAGGTGAAGGAAGTGGTGCTGCAGGTCAAAGTGCAGGAGCAGCCCTACGCCTTCGGCTTGCGCGCGGTTCCCGCGGGCAGTCTGACCCCGATTCCCGATCAAGAGGACCTCTTGCAGACTCCGGGCGCGCCTCCGGTCTACGTCTGTGCTGCCCTGGAGGATCCCGGCAGCGGGATTGACGCCAGCACTGTGCGGGTACTGCTAGATGGCCAGCCGGTGCCCCCAGACCAGCAGTTCTACGAAGAAGACAAGGCGCTGCTGTGGTGGATTTATGAGCCGCAGGGAGTCGCCGCCACCAACCTACCCAGCGGGGTGCACAAAATCACCTTCCAGGCCGCGGACTGGGCCAAGAACGTGGGGGAGAGTTACGTATACTTCTTCATAGATAACTCGTTGCCGGCGCCCAAACTGCCCGGCCAGATGGAGATGCCGGGAATGCCAGGTATGCCCGGAATGCCGGGCATGCCGGGGATGCCGCCGATGCCGGGCATGGGGCCGCCAGGGGCCCCGCCGATGGTCATGTAGTGTTACTGCCAGGAGGTTTCAGGCGTGGTTCGAGCAGCCCTCTTAGTGCTCCTGGTTCTAGTCCTGATCGCCTACGGAGGGATGTTCCTCCTCTGGAATCAGCAGGTCGTGACCGTCACTGGTTTCGTCTGGGGCGGCCAGGGCTGGGTGGAGGACCTCCCCGTCGGCTTTCTGGTGCTGGGGGGAGTGCTCATCGGGGCCCTGGTCATGGCCGGATTCGTGACGGGCTCCTGGCACAGCCAGCGCAGCCGATGCCGGGCGGCAGAGGCGCAGGTGGAAGTCGCCAAGAAGAAACTGGCCGAACTGGTCGCCAAGGTCAAGGAGCAACGGGGGCGTATCCAGGAACTGGAGGCCCGGCTAAGAGAGAAGGAGGAGGCTGAGGTTTCCGCGCCGCAGGGGCCGTCCCAGCCGGCGCCGCTCCTCCTGCAAGAGCCGCCGGCGCTGGGGGAAGAGGACGCCGACATCTAGCCTTTGCCCCGGGTGCAACCCGTTGCGTCGAGTCACAAGAGGCCGCCGAGGCCTCTTGTCGTTTTGAGGGGTATCCTGTAACCTGCGCGGGGAAACCGCCCCGTTCACGGAGGGTGCGAGGCCTCTCGCCAGGTGCCCAGCACGGTGACGGTTGGTTTCGAGGGCAGGCGGAGTACTGCAGCGTAACGACCACGAGACAAGATGTTGAGCGAAGAGGCGGAAGCCTGGCTTATCCTGAACAACAGCGGACTGGCGCCGGAGAGACAGCGGCTCCTGGTGGACAGCCTGGGCTCGGCTCAGGCCGTGTTGGCGGCCGATGACCAGGCGCTGCGGGAGATCCCCGGCATGGTTCCGCAGCATCTCCAGCGCCTGCGCCAGGCTCAACGCGAGACCGATCTTGCCCGCCTCAGGAACCTGTGCCTGGAAACCGGCGTTCATCTGGTCAGTTATGCCGATGCCGAGTACCCCCGGCTGCTGGCGCAGGTCCCCGAGGCGCCGCCCTTGCTCTTCGTGCAGGGGCAGTTGACGCGGGACGACGAGCTGGCGGTGGCGATGGTGGGCACCCGCAAGGCGACCCCCTACGGCCTGAAGGCAGCTCGCCGCCTGGCCCGAGACCTGGCCCAGCGGGGCTTCACCATTATCAGCGGGATGGCCCTGGGCATTGACGCCGAGGCCCACGAGGGAGCCTTGGAGGGCGGCGGGCGCTCCCTGGCCGTAATGGCTACCGGTGCCGATGTGACCTACCCGCCGGAGCACCGCGACTTGCGGCGGCGCCTGGCGGAGGCCGGCGCCGTGATCACTGAGTTAGCCTTTGGGACCAAGCCCACGCGGTTTGCTTTCCCCAGCCGGAACCGGATCATCGCCGGGATGGCCCTGGGCGTGGTGGTGGTGGAGGCCCCCGCCAAAAGCGGGGCCTTGATCACCGCCGAGCACGCTGCCGACCAGGGCCGGGAGGTTTTTGCCGTCCCCGGGAGCATTGACAGTCCCAACAGCCGGGGCTGCCACCAGTTAATCAAGGAAGGCGCGCATCTGGCCGAGGTCGCTGAGGATGTGGTGGAGGGTCTGGGCATCATGCTTGCTACTGTACCCACGCGCCCGGAGCGTCCGCGCCCGGAACTTAGTCAAGAGGAAACGCGGGTCTACGACACGCTGGGTCCCCAGCCGCTGCGGGTGGACCAGATCGTGGAGGCCGCCGGGTTGGATGCGGCCCGGGTCAACGCCACCCTTATGCTGCTGGAGGTGAAAGGCTTGGCGCGGCGCTTTGCCGGAGGAACCTTCTGCCGCATCCAGTAGGGGCGGTACCTACGTGTGCCGCCGGATCTTCGGACCTCACGGGTCAGGCCTGTGCCTCATCGGTAACGTATTGTGGCCAAGAAAGCAATCATAGTCGAATCTCCTGCCAAGACCCGGACCTTGGCTCGCTTCCTGGGCGACGAGTACGCGTTGCTGGCCAGTCGCGGGCACGTCCGGGATCTACCCGAGAAAGACCTGGCTGTGGATGTCCAACGGGACTTTCGCCCCAGGTACGAGGTAATCCCGGCCCAAAGAAAGACCATTAAGGCGCTCCAGGAGGCCCTGAAGGGGATTGAGGAGGTCTACCTGGCCTCCGACCCCGACCGCGAGGGGGAGGCCATCGCCTGGCACCTGACTCAGGTGCTCAAGGTCCCCCACGCTCGGCGTATCGCGTTCAACGAGATCACTGAACAGGCGGTACGGGAAGCCCTGCGGCATCCGCGAGACCTGGACATGCGCCTGGTGAACGCGCAGCAGGCCCGGCGGGTGCTCGACCGGCTGGTGGGTTACGAGATCAGCCCGCTGCTCTGGCGGATCATGGGCCGAGGCACCGCCGCAGGCCTCAGCGCCGGGCGGGTGCAGTCAGTGGCCTTGCGGCTGATCGTGGACCGCGAGCGGGAGATTTTGGCCTTCGTCCCCGAGGAGTACTGGAGCATCACCGCGCTGCTCACCCCCCTCGATCGGGAGGCTCCCTTCAGCGCCGAACTGAAGGAAAAGAGCGGCGAGAAGATCGAGATCAAATCCGAGGCGGAGGCCCAGGCCGTTGTCGCCGAACTGGAACAGCAGGAGTACGTGGTGGGTGAGTTTGAGGAGAAGGACCGCCGGCGCAGTCCCCCGCCTCCTTTCATCACTTCGACTCTGCAGCGAGCGGCTGCCTCGGAGCTGGGCTTCTCCGCCAGCAAGACCATGCGCATCGCCCAGCAACTGTATGAGGGCGTGGCACTGGACGGCGATACCGTGGGACTCATCACCTACATGCGTACCGACTCCACGCGGGTGGCGGCGCCGGCGCGGGAGCAGGCCGTTGCTTACCTGAAGCAGCGATATGGGGATCAGTACGTCGGCCCCGGGGTGCGGGGGAAGACCGCCAAGGGTGCCCAGGAGGCCCACGAGTGCATTCGTCCCACCTCGGTCTTCCGCACCCCCGAGCAGATGACGCGGGCCCTGGACGCCGACCAGGCGCGCCTGTACGAACTGATCTGGCGGCGGTTTATCGCCAGCCAGATGGCTCCGGCGATCTACCACCAGCGGGGGGCGGATATCCTGGCGGGTCCGTACCTGCTGCGGGCCACCAGTTCGCAACTAGTCTTCCCCGGCTTCCTCACCGTGCTACCCGACCGGGAGAAGGAAGACCAGAACAGGGTCCCCATCCTCCACGTGGGGGAGGTTCTCCGCCTGCTGGGCCTGACGCCGGAACAGCATTGGACCCAGCCGCCGCCGCGCTACAACGAGGCCTCGCTAGTCCAGGCCTTGGAGGAGAAGGGTATCGGACGGCCTAGCACGTACGCGCCCACCATCGAGACCTTGCGGGTGCGCAAGTATGTGCAGATGGAGAAACGCAACTTCGTGCCCACCCGCCTGGGCATCGCGGTGTGCGACTACCTGGTGGACAACTTCCCCACCATCATGGATGTGGAGTTCACCGCCCGCATGGAGGAGGACCTGGATACCGTCGAGCAGGGGGAACGGGACTGGGTGGCGCTGCTCCGCGACTTCTACGCAGGCTTTGCGGAGCGGTTGGCCGAGGTCCAGAGCCGGGAGCCCGAAGTCTTGGAGGGCGAAACCTGCCCGGAGTGCGGCGGGCGGCTGCTGGTACGCTATTCGGCTTTCGGCAAGTTCGCGGGCTGCGAGAGTTACCCGGAATGCACGTATAAGCGGGACCTCTCCGGGTCGCCTCTCGCTGAGGAGGGAGAAGCAGAGGAACTGGAGGAGCCCTGTCCCGAGTGTGGGGGCAAACTCCTGGTACGGCGCTCGCGGTGGGGAAGGTTTGCCGGCTGCGCCAACTACCCGGAATGCACGTATAAGCGCGACCTCTCCGACCGGGGGGAGAAACGGCCGCCGCCGAAGCAGTTGGAGGAGACCTGCCCCGAATGCGGCGCCCCGCTAGTGCAGCGTCCTGGGCGCTGGGGTCCCTTCGTCGGGTGCAGCGCTTATCCCAAGTGCCGCTATATCAAGGGCGGAGAAGGGCGCAAGCCGCGCGCCCTGCCCACCGACCTGGCCTGTGAGCGGTGCGGGAAGCCGTTAGTCTTGCGCAGTGGCAAGCGGGGCCGGTTCCTGGGCTGCTCCGCCTATCCCCGCTGCCGCTTCACGCGGGAGGCGACGGCCGAGGAACTGGCGGCCATCGAGGCACAGACAGGACCCGCGGCGGAGAAGGGGGAATAGCAGGACATGGACTCGGCCCAGGCGCCGCGGCGGCTCGATTCCCTGCTCCTGCCCGCGGCCGTCTTCTTGGTGACCTTCAGCGTGCTGGTTTTCGAGGTGGCGCTAACCCGCGCCTTCTCGGTCCTGCTTCGCTATCACTTTGTCTTCCTGGCGGTATCGCTGGCCATCTGCGGCCTGGGTCTGGGTGGTCTGCTCGACTATCTGCTGCGCCGCCGCTACCCCGGCTGGGCGGAGGCGCGGACGGCTCTAGCCGTGCCCGTCTTGCTGCTCGCCGTGCTTTATCCCTTGGCGGTTGTGCTGCTCTTTGCCACTCCGCTGTCGGTGCGACTGACCTCGCTGTGGGTGCTCACCGGCGTTTGCCTGCCCCCGTTCGTGTGCGCTGGTGTGTTTGTCAGTCACCTCTTCGCCCAATACAGCGCGGCCAGCGGTTACTTGTACTTCGCCGACCTGGTGGGAGCGGCGCTGGGGGCCATCGGCGTCATCGCCGTTTTGCAGGCGGTGGGCGGCGTCAACGCTGCGGTTGTCTGTGGGCTGGTGG
>CALFVE010000275.1 GCA_937928475.1 uncultured bacterium
GCGACCCGGAGGCGTGCTGGATCCTCCGCTGTTCGCCATCCGCGACCTTCAGCCCGGCCGACTGGCGCTCTTCCACCTCTCGCCCATCTTCCACTTCGGCTCGGGGACCTCGTGGTTCCACAACGGCGCCGTCTTGGACAAGGGCCTGATGGGGAAACCTTCGGATTTCGGCCGGCTGCTGGAGAACACGCTACGCTGGTTGGGCGAGCCCAGCGCGGGGTCAGAGCAACTGGGCGGCGCGCAGATTGCCTCGGACCGCTGGGTGCCCGATCTGCTCAAGCCCGGGGCCAAGGAGCGCTTTGACGGCAACTGGCCGCGCGGCCCCGAGGTGCTCAATCCGCATCTGCCGCCGCCGGCGGCTAACCTCTTCCGCGGGATCATCGGCCCCCGCACCGTCTACTCCGGCGGGAAGGGCACGGTAGCCGATTACGCCCAGGCCGCCCGCGCCAAAGGCCTGAGTTTTCTCATCTTCCTCGAGGACTTCGCCCAACTCACCCCCGAGGAACTCGCTGCCCTGGTCGCCGACTGCAAAGCCCACAGCGGCGAGGACCTGCTGCTTCTCGCTGGCTATCGGATGAAGACCAATATCGGCAATAGCGTGTTCTTTTTCGGCAGCGATCCTCTGTACGTCTATGAGAAGCACCGCACTGGCCCCGATAAGAAGGTGTTCAAACTCCAAGGCGAGGACGAACAGGGCAAGTTCGCCCCCGGCGACAGTATCAATTTCATCTTCGAGTCGCTGCGCAACGACGTGAACTCAGTGGGCTACTTCGACTTCACCGGCCCGGCCGAGAAGGGCGGCTGGCGGATTGAGCACGCCCGTTTGTTCAGCATGGCCGGAGTCGTCTACTACGACCACGGCAAATTCGTCGAGGATGTGACCGATCAGTACCTCACCACCAATCAGGGGACGATGGCCGCGATTCCGGTGGCCATCAACCTGGTAGACTCGCCTCAGGAGATGACGGCTGAGATTGACCAGGGCCATGCCCTCACCTACGCGGCGGCCCCCTCGGTGAAGCAACTGTGGGACACCGCTTTGCGCTGGAACCACCAGTACTTCGGCTGCAACGTCTTTCCCAGTAGCGGCCCCCTGATCCGCGCCTGGCCGGGAACTTACCGCACCCAGGCCTTCGCCGGGGAAAACTTCGTGACCTGGCGCACGTTGCTAGCGCCCTGGGTGTATGTAACCGCCGAGGCCGGACTGAAGGAAGTAGCGCTGTACGATGGGGAGAAACTGTTCCGGCGCTTCCTGCCCGGGGGCGCGCCGGAACTGAAGGTGCGGCTGTACCTGAGTGGCGCGCTGCAGATGAACGTCAGCATCGTGGCGACTGACCTAAAGGGCGGCAAGGCTGTCTCCTTCCCCCTGCGCGGCTGGAACGACGGCTCGCCGGCGGCGGTCTTCTGCGGAGATCACGTCAACGACTGCGGGGGGATGAAACTCTTCCGCGGACCGGCCTGGCAGCGGGCAGAGAACGTGCCCTCTGTCCCCAACGCCGGGCAGACCTGGGACGGAGGCCCCCCGCCGGCTCTGGCCCTGTTCCCCCTGGGTCAGATCTCCCCCGCTCTCACCAGTGACCAGGGCAGCGAGGGCAGCAACCTCAACCAGGTCCCCTATCTAGATTTCTGCGACGAAAAGGTTCACCAAGGCCGCTCGGTCTCTACCGACAGCGTGCTGCCGGGAGTCGTGCACATCAACCCCTGGAGCGGATACGGGCCGCGCACCCCGCACCAACTCGCCATCTACACGGGTATCTACACGGAATGGCAGCAATACTTCACCGGCACGCCCACCGCCTGGGGAGCGCACGGTATCGCCGCCGGCCCCGGGGCGGCGCTGTACACGCAGATCATCAAGTTCCAGCGTGACCAGGTCGTGAAAAGCCTCGCCTTGTCCGGCCTGTGGCGGCCCAAGATCCCAGCGAACGTCATGCTGGTCGTAGGGGAGGGAGACCGCATCCTAAGCGCTCGGGACGTCAGCGCCCACGTGAGTCCCGTCAGTCGCACCTATCACCTTCCCACCGGCGGCTGGTGGGCGGGAATCTCCCCGCAGGAAGGCAATGCGCAACTGCACGTCAACCTGGGCGCGCCGCTGGAACTGCGGCTGTGGGACAATTTGCAGAGCAGCCGCTTCGAGATGTGGGTGGCCCTGCCGCCGGAGGGCCTGCCGGTGAAGGCCGGACAGGAGCACGAGGTGCGCATCTTCACTTACTCCTGGCCGATGGACGCGAGGGTGCAGGACACGGACGACCTGCTGCGCTGGGTGCGCTATCTGGCGCAGCCCGACGCAATGCAGATCCGCCGAGGTAAACGCCTGGAGGCACCGCCCGGCATCATCGAGTTCGAACTGGAGGACGGGGCGCTGGAGGTGAGCGTGCCCAAGCCCACCGACGGGCTGGACGCAACCCTTCCCTGCCGCGCGCGCGGCTGTAACCCTCGCTGGACGGCGCTGCTTTTCCAGTACGAGGGCTACAACGGGGCGGCGCGCTATGGCCCGCCCACCAACCGCGTGCGCCCGCTAGGGATTGACCCCGAGGGCCGGGTTTGTTTCCCCATCTTCGCCGGACAGGCGGCCAACACGCATCTCCTGGTGGGGCAGCCGGTCGTGGCCGACGAGGCCGGCAAGGACCTGTTTATCCAGGTGACCTGCCTCCGCGAGGCTCAGGACGAGGCGCCGCCGCTGTGGCATGTATCGGTAAACAATCCGACCGATCAGCCCATCACCAGTAAACTGCGCAAGACGATGGACCTGCCCGGCCTGACTTTCAGCGAACAGACCCTCACGCTGCAACCCGGCGAATACCGCGTGCTGCAGCACCCGGAAACGTGAGCCCCCCGAGTGCTGATTGCGTTGACAAGGGAGTGTGCTTTTTCTCAATGAGCGACGACTTGCATCACAACGCTCAACTGGCCCTCGACGTCCTCCTGGGGAAGCCGGTCCGGGGCATCCCGACCTGGCAGATCTACCCCATGGAATGGCGCATGATTGACCGCCTCGCCGGCGTCCCCGAGGGGACTTACGAGCGCGACCCGGTTCCCACCTATCGGCAGATGCTAGTGAACAGCGGCTGCTGTCTGCTCGATCAGTGGATCCCGGACAACCCGCTTTCCATGGGCGCGCGCGGCTATGAGGACGGAACTGAACGGGGCGCCACCACCGGCGCCAAAGAGATCGTCCGCGACGGCCTGGCCATTGACTCCCCGGAGGCGGTCGTTGAGCACCTGGAACGCTTCGTCTTCCCCCGCCTGCGCCGGGCAATCGCGGAGTTTGACGAAGAGGCGCAAGTTCAGGAAATTCTCGCCGGTGAGGCGCGGATTCAGGAACTGCTCGGCCCCGAAATCCTGAAGAGCGGTTACGGCTTCGTGCGCTTTCCGGCGTTCCGCTACAGCGATTACGGCTATGAGCATTACTTCATGGCCTATGCGCTTTATCCCGAGGTGATCGAGCGCGATTTCGCCCTGCAGGCGGACCTGGCGGTGCTGCACAACCGCGCCGCCGCGCGCGCCTATTCTGAGGGGCGACTGCCGCCACTGTACCGCCTCGACCACGACATGGCCGACTCCCGCGGGACCCTGGTGCGGGTCGAGACGCTCGATGAACTGTGGCTCCCGCACTTTGCCCGGGCGCTGGAGCCGATGCTCAAGGCGGGCGTTCGCCTAATCTGGCACTGCGATGGGAATCTGATGGCGATGGTCCCCCGCCTCTTGGAGGTGGGGCTGCACGGCTTCCAGGGCTTCCAGTACGAGGCGGGGATGGACTACGAGCGGATCTGCCGCATGAAGACACGCGACGGCGAGGACCTCTTCATAATCGCTGGCGTCTCGGTCACTCGCACCCTGCCCCACGGCACGCCGCAGGACGTGAAGCGAGAGATGGAGTGGCTGGTAGAGGCCGGCCCGCGCGTCGGGCTGGTGCTGGGGGCGTCTAGCAGCATCACACCGGGAGTGCCCTGGGAGAACTTGCAGATGCTGGTGGAGGGCTTCCGCTACTACCGGGAGCATGGCAGGCAGTAGCACCCGGCAGGTGGGGGGACACAGCACGACGGGCGTCGCGCCCGTCGAGCCTCTCGGGTGAGCCCCCAGGCGCCCAACTTACCGCTGCAGGTAGATGTACACCCCCTGCGCCCGCACCGGCGAGAATCCCCAGCCGGCCAGGTCGAGCCGGCCATCCCCATCGTAATCGAAGACTCCCAGGGGGGAGTCCACGGCCGGGGTGTACCCTAAGGGGATCCTCACCAGGCGGTCGGCACTCAGCCCCTGGGGTGAGCCGAGCAGGACCGCCGCCTCGCCTTGGTTATACGGGATGATGTCCAAGATTCCGTCGCCATCCCAATCCGCGACCGTACAGCCGGGCCGGGGGTCGGTGGGCACCGGTATCACGAATTTCTGTGGCTCGTCGGGATAAGGCTTCGCCGCCTCGCCGGTGTGGTAGTAACACCAGACGTGAGACTTGCCCTGTTCCGAGCGACCGTCCATGAAGACCACATCGGGCCGCTTGTCGCCGGTGAAGTCGCCCACGGCCAGCAGGTTCCACAAGGGGCCGGGCGGCTGCAAGCGCAGACTGGGAGCGGCGGGAAAGGTCCCGTCGGCCTGGCGCAGCAGAATGTCACCCTCGGAGCAGATCAGGTCTTCCCGGCCGTCGCCGTTGACGTCCGCCAGTGCCAGGTTAAAGTAGTAACTCGCTGTCAGGCCCTGGCCGTTCCTCACCTGGAAGGACCCGTCCGCCTGCTGCAAGCAAATCCAGTAGGCGTTGCCCACGAACCAACCACCCACCAGCAGGTCGCGGCGGCCATCGCCGTCGAGGTCGGTGACCAGGACCTGCGTCGCCCGGGTGAGGCCGGGCAGCGGCACCGCCCGGTAATCCAGATTGCCGCCTTGCGGTCGGAAGAGCGTCGCAGTCCCCTCGCTGGCGGCAAACAGGTCGGCGATCTTGCCCTCGCTCAGAGGCAGCACGCGCACCCAGGAAGCGGGCGCGGGCAGTGGCAGCGTCAGG
>CALFVE010000276.1 GCA_937928475.1 uncultured bacterium
CTAGTGGCACCTCGCACTAATGGTCTGGGATGAAAAGAGTGACGGGTGCTGGGATGATGGCGTCCCGGGACGCCCTGCCCCGGACTGACTCCGGAGTGGCACGCCCCGGGCGGGGGGGGAGAAAACGCAGTGTCTCTGGTGCCCCCGCCTGACAACTGCTACCAAGAGTAGCGCGGCTCCGCAAGCAACCGGCCGGCGCCGGTGGCCGCCGGCCCTCGCCACGGCTTTTCGCCTTCCTCCTGGTCCCCCGTAGGTCTTGTCCCTGGGTCGCGTCGGAAAAGGGTGGGGCTCTAGTTCACTTCAGCCCTACGGTGACCGGTTGTCAAGCTGCGCCTGCCCTGTTGCCTCGATTCTGCCGGCCGCCCCGGGCGGCCCCGGCGCTATTCTCGCATCATCACCATGCTCGCCCGCACCGTGACCGTGCTGGTCCCGGGATCGGCCAGGCTCTGGAACAAGGCCCCGGTAACCAGCGGGTGCGGATAGGTCAGTGTGATGCGGATCTGGGCCCCGCTCGGTGCGTCATTGGTGGGCGTCACGACACTATCTCCCAAGGTCATCCAGGCGCTCCACACCCCCCCCGTATACGTCCGGTACTCCTGCGTTACCGTGATCAGGCTGGCATTCAGGGTGGTCGCCGCCGCCCGCGCCCGCGCGGTGATGTCGGCGGTCCTGGCCCCCACTGCCGCCACGCGTGCCGCCTCCCGACACGCCGAGTTGAGCGTCAGCGCGTCCTTGAACAACAGCCCCATCTCGATCGTGCCAAACAGCAGAATGATCAGGATGGGCGCCACAATCGCCATCTCGACGCTCAGGCTCCCCCACGTGATCCTGCGCTGAACTATCCCTCTCAGCAACGTCGCTCGCTCACTAGCGGTCATCTCGACCAGCCTCTCGCACAGCAGCGCTTGCCTAGCCCAGATGTAGCACGCAGATGGCTACGATACTCCCCAGGGCGATGGCAATAGCATAGGGCAGTCGCGGTCCCCCTTTGGCCTCGTGCATCTCCATCGGTACCCCGTGGGCCAACCGTAGGTAGACACTGGCCACCAGGAACCG
Organism: uncultured bacterium; assembly: GCA_937928475.1. Classification (GTDB taxonomy): domain Bacteria; phylum Armatimonadota; class Zipacnadia; order Zipacnadales; family Zipacnadaceae; genus Zipacnadum. The sequence goes on from CALFVE010000276.1 coordinate 1,057, forward strand.
CAAGCGCTGGCCGAGCACACCCCGGTACAGGCCTACGACAATCGCCAGGGCGGCGCCGACCAGCGCCGTGTAGAAAAGCGCCCAGGCCAGAAAGTACGCCCCCTGCAGGGCGCCCACGGCCATGAGCAGTTTGATGTCCCCCCCGCCCAGTATTCGTCCGAACAGGGCGCTCACGATGAACAGTCCGAAACCCAGCCCCAGGCCTCCCAGCGACAGCAATAAGCCGTCGCCGCCCCTGAAGGTCGTATTCACCAGCACCCCCGTCAGCATGGCCGGCAGCGTCAGCACGTTGAGAATCTTCCCCCACCGGACGTCGGTGTAGACGGCCGCGCCGGAGATCAGTACAGTTATACTGGCTACGATGATGGGCAGCATCTCTGGTTCCCTCGCCGGCTCATGCTCACAGGTAGAGAATGTAGGGCGGGAAGGCCAGGCTTTGCTCTCCTCCCCGCCCCCCGTTGCCCTCGTCTCTCAGACTCTGCTCCCCCCGAATCGGAGTCTGAGGCCCCCACGAAGGCAAAACCTTGCGTTGTTTCAGGTACGCTAGCCAAGTGGCTGGCTAATCGAGTTAGTCGCGGCGGCGATAGCCGCCTTGAGTTTCCCGGCAAATCCCACCCACACTCCAATCGCCGCCACGGCCACCAGCGCCAGGAGCATGGCGTACTCCACGGTGGCCATCCCCTCCTCGTCTCTCGCCCACTGCGAAAGCCAGGTTCTCATGGGTCTTCGCCGCCTTCGCGTCCCGCTTACTCGCTCACCACCCCTCCCCCCGAGGGAGGTGAGGGGGAGCCGCCGGCAACTCCCGGCTGCTCACGCGGCTCCCCATTGTCCCTGTTCGTGGCTTACCCCGGGCCTCGGGGTAAGCGGTGTCCGTGCGGCTCCTGGCCTCCTCCTGCTTACGTGTTCGCCGTGCTCTCTCTGCGCCAGGCCCGCGGACGCTGGTGCCTCGTCGCCTTGCCTATCCCATGGTGTTGGTGAAGGCGTTCTCCGACTTGCTCACCGACTCTTTGACTTTGCCGCCAAAGGTCGTCCACACCCCGATGGCCGCCACCACTAGCAGCGCCAGGAGCAGCGCGTACTCAACGGTGGTCAGGCCCTCCTCATCCTTCCAGATTGTCTTGAGGCGTTCGATCATTGGTGTTTCCCCCTTAGTCTTTTCCCGGCCGGAAGGCCGGGGATTGGGTGGAGGCGGAGTGGCACTGCGGCGCCTGCTACCCGCCGGGGACCGGAGGCTGGGGTGCGCCAGTTGGCGGCCTCCCCCACACTCCGCACTCCTCACTTCTCAAACTGCACCTGATGCTCTCGCGACCCTACCCGAGGGCGCGACTACCCCATGGTGTTCGTGAAGGCGTTGCTGGACTTGGAGACGGACTCCTTGACCTTGCCCCCGAACGTCGTCCACACGCCGATGGCCGCCACCACCAGGAGCGCCATGAGTAGCGCGTACTCGACGGTGGTCAGGCCCTCCTCGTCGCGCAGGAAGCCCTTGATCAGCTTCATCGGTTCTTCCCTCCTTTATGCTGGTCTCGGTCGGGTCGGGCCCCGATCCGACCCGCCGACCGTCACGCTAAAAGAACCCGCCGACTGTGGCACCTAGTCCCTGGCACCGGCCAAAGAGTCGCTCTCTCCCCGGACGAGATCCTCCACGGCCCGCCAGATCGCCACGACTCCGCTGACCAGCAGTGGCACTAGCACCGCATATTCGGCTACGGTGAGCACTGTCTCCCAGCTGGCCCCTGAACTGAGCGTGTGCATTGGGCTTTTTGCCCCCGTGCTGAAGCCTCTGCTTGTCGCTCCTAGCAACCCTTCTCCCCACCCCAACTCCCCACGACCTTGAGTCTATGTTGAACTATGTACCACATTCGAACGCTGTTGTCAAGGGGCACTCGCTGAAATATCAGGTCTTTGGGAATTATACCTCAAGACCGGCTCAACTAAACCTGGGTGGGAAAAATACTTAGCGAGGGTAAACCTTCGATTGGGGAATCCGGCGCGGGGGACCGCCTACTACGTTTACTTATTCCCGAGTCGCCTGGCGCCTCCCACACACCAACCACTCCGACGAACGACGCGGCGCCTCCATCCAAATGCTCTCTTTGTATGTGTTTAGCGTCCCCTGTACCGTCTCCCCTGCTTGCGGGGAAGGAACTACCCCGAGCCTAGCGCGGGGCAGCAGAATAGTCTCTCGTCTGGCTTTTCGGCTCACACGTGGGCGCAGGCAGCAGAGGGGCCGGAGGTGAGGCGCGGAGGACGAACGTGCCCAGCTTTTGCCGACCTACCCGGTTGGCGGCGTGCGTCGCTGGCAGCTCTCCCGAAACGAGAGGCGAGGCGCGGCACCGGCGGCGCCCGGTGCCTGCGAACCGGAGACGCAGCCTGCAAGCCTGTGCCACGCGCACAGTCCGCAGGCTGGAAGCCCGCGCAGAGGTGGCCTTATTCCCGGCACTGGAACCGGCAGGGCAGCCACACCGTGAAGGTCGTTCCCTGGCCAGGCCTGCTCTGCACCTCCACGCGGCCGTGGTAGAAGTCCACAATCCGCTTGACGATGCTTAGTCCCAGACCGGTGCCGGTGACGTGGCGGCTCTCGGCGCGCCGCTCGCGGAAGAACTCGGAAAAAAGCCGCTGCTGGTTCTCCTCGCTGATGCCCACGCCGGTGTCGCTCACCACCAACTTCACAAAGGGCCCTTCCCTCTCCCCCACTATCCGCACCTCCCCGCTCTCCCGGTTATACTTGATGGCATTGCTCACCAGGTTGTTGCACAGGCGGATGAGTTCCTCCCGATCCGCCTCCACGGGGGGGAGATCGGGCGGAAACTCTAGATGACAAGTGATCTCCCGCTCGGCAGCCAGCGGCGCCATCATCTCCAGGACCTCGCTCGCGATCTCCCTCAAGCAGTGGGGTTCGATCTCCCGCCGCACCGTTCCCGCCTCCATCCGCGCCATGTTGAGCAGATCCCCCACTAAGTCGAGCAGCGCCTTGAGTCGCTGCCGGGAGCGTGCCACCATCTGCCGCTGCTGGGCCGGATCCGTCGCCAGACCCTCCTGCATCAGTGCCAGGTAGCCGTCAATCGCCGCCAACGGCGCCCGCAGTTCGTGCGCCACCATGTTGACAAACTGGGCCTTGACCTGCTCCACCTTCTTCAGTTCGGTGATGTCGCGGAAGACCACCACCGTGCCCAGGAAGGCGCCGCTCCCCTGTTCCACCACCGGAGCGGCATCGGCCAGAATCCAGCCCTGCTCCGGTAGGTGGGTGAGAGCGATTTCCCGGCTGAGGCGCTTGCGCTGCTCCTGCGCCTCGTTGATCAGGGCCAGCAGGGCCGGCGGCTGGAGTACCCGTTTGAGATCAGAGACTGCCACCTGCGGGTCGCAACCGGGCAGTACCCGCAGGGCCGCCGGGTTATACAGGACCAGGGAGCCCTCCGCATTGGCCACCAGCACTCCCTCCGCCATGGCGTTGATGATGATCCGCAGGCGGCTCTTTTCGGTGGCCAGTTCCAGCAGGCGCCGCTCCTGCTCCGCCTGCAGGCGGTTGCGCTCCCGCAGCAGCCGCACGTGCTGCAGCGCCTTGTAGGTCACCCGCAGGAGATCATCAGGAGTGAAGGGCTTGACCAGGAAGTCATAGGCGCCCCGCTTGGTCGCCTCCACCGCCGTCTCAATAGTGGCGTAGGCGGTGATGACTACGCTGACCATCTCGGGGGCGAGTTCAGCGGCCTGGGGCAAGTACTCCAAGCCGCCCATGCCCGGCATCCGTAAGTCCACCAGGGTCAAGCTAGTCTCGGGGTGAGCGCGCAACAGCTCCAAGCCCTGCTCAGCGGTCTCCGCTAGCCGGACCTGAAAGCCTTCCGCACTTAGCACGCGGCGGCAGCCGTTGCGGATGCCGACTTCGTCGTCAATGACTAGGATGGTTTCGGGCACGGCGGATTGGTCGGTGCTCATGATGGCAGAGCGAACTGCATCCCTTGGTGCATAGGCAAGCGGGCCGCGCCCGGTGCCATGAGGCGCCAGCCGTCAAGCCCTAAGAGGGTATTTCGCAAGTGCTCGGCGACTGCCTTAGGGGCAGAGGTTCCGCCACCTTGCGGCGGCATATCCCACCCGCACCTCAGACAAGCACCACCGGATCATCGGGGCGCTAGGGCACAGGCTCCCTTCGCGACCCCCGGCGCTTGGGGCCTCAAACCCACAACCTCCGCCCCCCGATAGTCCGGCCCCAGCCTCATAAACACCTGCCTAGGGGAAGGCCCCAGGCGGGCCAGTCTCCCCCCGCGGGCGACCTTCGCGGCCCTCAGCCTGGCGTCTCGGTGAGCGCCTTGCTCCCCCCTTCCGCCCGCGGCAGAGTCAGAATGAAGTCAATCCAGCGCGGGTACTCGCTCTCCACACGCAGTTCCCCGCCATGCCGGCATACAATCTCCCGGGCAATGAACAACCCCAACCCCGTCCCCCTCTCCTTCACCTCGCCGCTGCTCAGGCGCGAGAAGCGCTGGAAGAGATACTCGCGCTCCTCCGGCTTCACCCCCGGGCCGTCGTTCCACACGTGAATCTCCACGCGATCCACCTGCTCTTCCCCAAAGATCCGCAGCCGCCCACCCCGCCTGCCATACTTGGCGGCATTGCCCACCAGGTTGGACAGCACTATCTGCAACAGCGAGGGGTCCGCCTGAGCGACCAGGTCCTCGGACAGTTCCACCGCCACCGTCATCTCGTCCTCCGCCAGTCGGCTGTTCAACTCGCGCAGCACCGGCGCCAGCACATCGCGCTCTACGCTCACCGGCCGCGCCCGCACCTCCAGTTCCCCTTTCTCGATGCGAGACAGATTGAGGTAGTTGAGAATCATCTCTTCGGTGCGCCGCATGGTGGCGACCACGTCCTCCAGCGCTTCGCGTTGCTCCTCGCTGAGGTTGCCGACATACCCGTCCCGCATGGCCAGGACATTCAGTTTCATCGCCGCCACTTGATTCTTAAGTTCGTGGGTGATGAACTCCAAGGTTTCCAGGTAGTTCTGATTCCAACGGTGCAGTTCTTGGGTAGTCGCCTGCAAGCGCTCGTAACTGCGCCGCAGTTGCTCGTCGCGCTCCCGCAGGGCCTGCACCATTCGGTTGAAACTCACCAGCAGGGTCTTGGTCTCGTCCCGCTCCGCCCGGCGCGGCTCGGCCAGTTGATATTCCAGATCCCCTGCCGCAATCGCCTTAGCCGCCTGGGTCAAGCGGGTGAGCGGCCGGGACAAGCGAGCGGAAAGGAAGTACGCCACCCCTACGGCCAGCACCAGCGCGAGCAGCGCAATGCTCACGAAGAAAGCCACGGCCTGCCGCAACATGTCATCATAGCGCTGCTTGAGAATCCCCACGTACAAGATCCCGATGATCTTGCCCTCGCAGTCGCGCAGCGGCTCATAGGCCGAGAGGTACCAACTGTCCACCACCAAGGCCGGCCCGATCCAGACCTTGCCCTCGCCCAGCACCCGGTCATAGACCTCGGCCGAGACCCGTGTGCCCACCGCTCGTTCCCCACGCTCATCGGTTACGTTGGTGGCGATGCGCACGTCCCGCTGAAAGATAGTTACCGTGCCCAGGTTCCGCCCCTGATAGGTGGTCGTCGTGAAAATATTCTCGCGAATCTGATCCACCAGCGGATAGTCACGGTTGAGCACTACCCCCGAGCGCACCGCCCCCACGATTTGCCCCGGTTCCCGGACGATCGGCGAGGTTGTCTCGATGATCATCGCCTCGCGTAGCGGCCCTTCGGGAACCTCCTTGGCCCGGGGGGTCTCCTTGATCTCCAAATAAGCCTGCCGAGCCAGTTCGGGGCTTTCCACGGCAAGTTCCTCCAGCGGAATCAGCCGCAGCCCCGAAGCCGCCCGCCCCTCTCGCAGGGTCGCCCGCACCAGCGGGCTGCTATCCACCTTGCTCCCAGTGGCCTCCCCCCGCGCGGTCAGCACCACCTTCCCCTCGGCATCCACAATCTGGAGCAGGTCAATCTCGTTGTCCGCCCGCAGTTCCTCGAGAAAACTCCGGTCCAGGCTCTCCTGCAGATTGCCGCTCTCCCGCGCCGC
>CALFVE010000277.1 GCA_937928475.1 uncultured bacterium
TGGGGCAGAAGCGGGCGCCTGCCGGCACCGGCTGCTGGCAGGACGGGCAGGTTGCCTGGGCAGCGGCGGCAGGCGGAGGCGCCGGGGGCTGTTGGCTCGCGGCGGCAGGCGGAGCAGCCGGCGGCTGTTGCTGCTCGCCGCCGCGGAAGGCATCGCGCATGGCCTCGATCATCGCTCCGCCCATCGCCACTCCCGCACCCAGACCGGCCCCGACGCCGGCCATGGCGCCCGCTCCGCCACCATCGCCTGCTGCCTGGGGCATGTCCCCGATCGCCTGCGCGGTGCGGTATTGCAGGAAGGTGCGCATATCGCCCACGCCGCGCATCGCCGCGCGCTGGTCAATCATCTGCGCCACTTCCTCCGGCGGCGTGATCGCCGAGATCAGGAAGTCAATCAGTTCCACCCCGTAGCGGGTGAAGTCCTCGGTCAGCCGCGATTTCACCGCCACGCCCAGTTCGTTGTAGTGCTGCCCCAGGTCGAGAATGGTGTCCAGCGTCGTTCCCAGCGTATCGGTGAAGCGGGTCACGATGAAGTTCCGCATCCACTCCTGCACCTGCTCCTGGGTGTAGAGGTGCTCGGTGCCCACCACCATGTTCACGAATAACTGCGGATCGGACACGCGCATGGTGTAGGCCCCGAAGGACCGCAGTCGCACGAAGTCCAGTTCCTTGTCGCGGAAGAGGATCGGCTCTGGCGTACCCCACTTCATGTCGGTGAACACCCGCATGTTGACGAAATACACTTCCGCCTGGAAGGGCGTGGTGCCGCCGAAGGGGATATTGATGACGCTCTGCAGCAGCGGCAAGTTGAGCGTCGTCAAAGTATGCCGCCCGGTCCCGAACACATCCAGGGCCTGGCCGTCGCGGAAGAAAACGGCCGCCTGGCTTTCCCGCACCACGAGTTGCGCGCCCAGCACTACATTGCCCGGCCCTTGCTCCGGCCACCGATGCACCACTTCCTGCCCGCTTACATCTCGCCACTCGATAACTTGCAGCGCTTCCATGGCTCTGCCTCCTTACGGCCATCTGTAGGGGCGCACCTGCACGTTCCGCCCCCCGTCTCCCCTCTGTAAGGGCGAGAGGTCCCGGCCTTGGCACCCGCCTCACGGTACCAGACTCGCGGTCATCTCTCCTCGGTGATCTACCGCGCTCTGCAGGCGCGCTATCTGCTCGTCCACCGTCGCCATCTTCGCCGTCAGGTCCTGCTCCGTCGCCGTCCCCAGGTCCTGCACCGCGCCGTCTATGGCCACGATCTGCTCCCGCATCTTCAGATCGTAGGCGTACATGTTGTCCAGTTCGTCCTCCTTGATCTTGACCGCGTCCCACCAGCCGGTGTAGCCGTAGTCGGCGTAGCGCAGGTTGTCGCGCACCTTGCGCAGCCGCCCGACTAGACGGTCCAACGGGTCCAGGTACTCGAGCCTCCCGGCATCGGACCACTGGGCCACGATCTGCTTGGCCCGGGTGAGGATATCATCCAGCAGACCCACCAGGTGCTGACGCACCAGTTCATCGGCCTTGCGCCGGAGGCCCAGTTCCCGGTAGCCGGAGAAGCCGGGGATAGCAGCCGCCAGCCGCTGCAGCGACCCTTCGTCGCCGACAATGCGCGCGCGCAGGTCAGTCATAGTTGTCCTCCTCGCTAAGTGTCGCTGTCAAACAGTTATTCGCTATCTGAGACCTTTCACCTGCTGAGGAAGGCGGCGACCCGCGAGTGCAGAACGCGGCGTGATCGCGTGCCACAGAGTTCGCCGCCCAACACCAGGCCGGGTAGGTGTCACCGTACGCCGCGACACTTAGCCTGCCACTTACCCGACCCCCCGCGTGAGAACTGTGCTCGTGTAACTTAGTGACCACGGCACTGACTGAGCCGCTCCTCCAGGTGCCGCCTCGCTTGCGCGTAGATTGCCTTGATCTGCTGGTGCCGCTCCTCGCTGTAGCGCACCGAGAGCGTGTCCAGGTAAGTCATCCCGCCGTCGAGCAGCGTGAGCATGTAGGTGGCGTCCGAGGGGCTGAACAGTTCCTCTCCGCCGCACACGACGTACACCGGCGAGGTGTGCGCGCCCAGGTGAATCGGCCAGCAGTGACTCACCTGCAGAGCGCTGGCGCAGCGCGCCGCGATCCAGGCACTGCCCGTAATCTTCACCTTCTGGTGCAGGCTCAGGCTGTTCGCCCCCGCCGGTCGGCGGCTGTCCGCTACGACCCGGCCGTTGACCACCACCTCCAGCGCGTGAATCGGCCAGGCGCAGGTAGCCTTCGCCCGGATTTCGACCTCGCCTCCGCCGCGGGGCATCTGGATCTCGCTACCGACCACGTGTCCGTCTACGGTCATCTCGATCAACGGCCCGGAGGTGGTAAAGGTCCGCCCGGCTCGCACCGCCTTGCCCCAATTCGCGAAGGTAAACTCGTCCTGCGGGTCGAGCTGCGCATAGGTGCGCACGCCTCCCACCGGCATCCCCGCGCTCATCTTGTCGGTGCCACCCACCGCCGCCACGCGATACCCGCAGTTCAGGTAACGATACCATTCCTGGAACTGGAACACATCGAGCGCGCCCTCCTCCGGGTTGGGAAAGAAGCGCAGTTCGGCGCCGTCTAGCAAGCCGCCGCTGATGTAGACCGGCTCCTCGCAGACCGGGGTTGGAAAATGGGGGCGGATCACTACGCCCTCCCGCTCCTTGCAGGTCTGCGCCCATTCGGAGAGCGCGACCACGTCGGGGTCGCCCAGGTAGGCCTCCCCCGGTCCACCCGCGCACATGGGGAACACCGGGTCGCCGCGGGTGCCCAGCATCGAGATATGCCCCAGCAGATGATGGCGGTTTTCGGTACCCACCCAGACGATGGTCTCTTCATCCGAGCAGCCGGAGGCCTCCCCGCTGATGTCGGCCACGTTGGTGAAGAGACGCCCCCACTGCGAAGCCAGGAGGTTAATGAGGTTGAGGCCCTCCGCTTTGCCCTCCAGGGCTGCCGTCTGCGGGCTGAGGAAGTGCACGTGGGTGTCGGCCGTGACCCAGCCCTCCCGCCGCCAGTCAGCCCAGCGGTCAATGGTCAACCTCAGTTCCCGCTGGCCGGGCTTGATCTCCAGCCGCTGGCGCACCGGGCGGTACTCAAAGCCCTTGTTGAGTTCCACGAACACCTCGCCCACCGGCAACTCGATCTGGAAGGAGCCCGGCACGTAGGCGAAGCCCTGCCGGCCCAGCATGAGGTCGCCGCCGTAGTCCTCGAACCACTTGTCGTTGATCTCGTCGTGGTGGCCATAGGGAGCCAGATACTCGCCGTGCTTGCCGCGAAAGTGCACGCGGGTGGGCGTGGGTTTCCCGGTGGTCTTGTCGGTCACCGTCACATGCACCCAGGCGGTGCGCGGGTTGACGATCTCCAGGCGCGCCTTGCCATCGCTGCTCTTCGCTTGGCCCTTGCGGAAGGCCTCGCCCAGCGGAATCTCGTGCACGGGCTGACCGGGCACAGCCACGGAGAGCACCGCGCCCTCGGCCGCGGTGGCCTCCACCAGGAACTCCCGCCCCGGCGCGGGAGCCTCCGGCGGCTCTCCCAGACCTCGCTCCACCGCCTCCAGCCACTCCTCCTCAGTCCATCCTGGCACGGCCATAATCCGGGTAATCACGCCCATGTCCAGTTCTGCCCGGAGTTCCCCGGGCGTGGTCCTTTCCTTGGCGGGAAGCAGCAAGCGATACAGTTTGCGCGGCAGATGGCGCAGGGGGTGCCCCGGACCGTTGTACAGAGTGATGCCCAGCACGGCCACCGGCTGCTGGCTTACACCCCGCAGTTCCAGGGAGGCGATGGGCTGTTCCGGCCGCGGATTCTCCAGGGCATAGACCCAGGTGGCGATCCGGCGACCGTGCGACACAACGCCTGTCTGCAAGGCTCCCCATTGCGGCTGCGTCTCCGCAGTAGCCTTCTCTGGCATGGCGGCAGGTACCGCCGCAAAGGGCGACATGCCGTAACTGGCGATGAAGGGACTGACCTCGAAGCGCATTCGGATCGGGACGCAGTATTCCTCGTCGTCGGCGTAGTGCAGCACGTACTCAGCCAGGGTCTGCCCGCCCGCGCTGTCCTCGCGCGGGTCCGCGCTGGGGTTGCAGAAGTGCAGGAAGCAAACGTGGGTCGCAGCAGACTTTACCGCCAGGCGCACCGGGTCCAGTCCCTCCACCAGTACTACCAGGCCCTTGCGGGTCAAATCGGTAGGCCCCAGTCGGAAGGGAATGCCCCAAAACTGCTGGGAGCCACGCGGGAGGTCAGCGCTGACCCGTTCCATCGGTGGAGACCACCCAGGCAGCCCGCCCGAGGCCTTCTCACTGAGAAGCGCAGGGGAGTTGTAAGCCGCATTCATGCGAAGCGGTTGGAATCGGGAAGACACGGTCGTCGCCTCCTTGCCGAGGGTCTGGATGCGGAAGCGGCGTTTCTTTCGTCGCTGGCCGCGCTACTCCTTCCCGCCTGGCGCAGGCGGTAAAGGTGGACTTTGCCGAGCTCCGCGCCGCAAAGTTCCTTTGCACAAAGGGACCGGCTGAAGGCCAGGCGCCGGCTGGTCCAAGACCGGCCCTCTCCACCTCACCTCCAACCCCCTATTCGGAGGAGGAAAAAGTCGGAGAAGATTATGAGGCCGTCCGGGCAGAGCGTATCCCGGCGCACGCGCCGCCAACCAGGCCCCTTCGCCGGAACCCGAATTTGGACGCTGCCGGGCCCGGTTGCCGCGGTTGACACCGCCTGGTGCGTCTGATATAGTCGCGCCGAGTCGAGACCAATCCCCGCGGAGAGAGCGGATTTGCGAGGTGTGAACATGGCCGGCGGCAAGTTCTGTCCCAAGTGTGGCTTCAGCAATCCTCCTACTCGGGGCGCGTGTCTCATGTGCTACGCCCGCCTGGATCAGACCGGCGGCGGCCGACAGTGCCCGCACTGCGGGGGAGAGGTCTTCGCCAACTCCAACTTCTGCGCCAGTTGCGGGGGCGCCCTCGCTGAGGGCGTCGTCGCCGTCGCTGGCCCCGTCGCCCTTGCGGCTCTCCTGGTGGAATCGGGCAGCGACGTATTCGGGCCGGCCGGCTACCACGAACCGGCCGGGGTAGCCGCGGAAGAGCCCTACGCGCCCCAGTTCGCTCCGGTGGGCGAGGCAGAGGCTCCGCCTGCCGCGCTGGCGCCGGCTGCTCCCGCGGAGGCTCCCGAGGAGATCTTCGTGCCGCCTCCGCCTGGTCTGGTGACCGCCGAGCCGACGGCCGCCGAAGAGGAGTTCGTGCCTCCTCCGCCACCGCCTCTTGAGGAAGAAGGCTTGGCACCGCCGCCTCCTCCCCCCGGCGTCGAGCTGCCCGCTCCCCCGCCGCTGGAGGAGGAAGCAGTTTTCGCTCCGCCGCCTCCCCCAGATCTGATCCCGGAGGCGGCTCCGCCTCCCCCGC
>CALFVE010000278.1 GCA_937928475.1 uncultured bacterium
ATGAGTTGTATGTGACCGACCGTGCTCCCGATCTGCACGTGCTGGCTACGGCAATCCACGACGGGAAGGAGCATCCGCTGGCTTGGTGTCGCACCTACGGCTCGGGTCGGGTCTTCTACCTCGCACTCGGACATGATGCCGGCGCGGTCAACAATCCGGGCTTCCTGGCCCTGGCGGAGCGAGGTATCAAGTGGGTGGCCCGCCGGCTGGGTTAGACTGCGCCTGCTAGAGGCGGCCAGAGACCAGGATAACCTGCGGACCACGTAATCGGGAGGAGCGCATGTCAACCAAGAGCCGCGCCAAGTACCGCGCTGCGATCATTGGTCTCGGCGATATGGGGATGATCCAGCACGCCCGCGCCTATCGGAGCCTGGAGCAGGTCGAACTGGTGGCGGGCTGTGACCTCAACCCACAGCGGCTGGAGGCTCTCGGTCACACATACGGAGTACGGGCGCTTTACACCGACTACCACGAGATGCTGGAGCGCGAGGTTCTCGATGTGGTCAGCGTGTGCACCTGCCCGGATGCGACTTCTACGATTGTTTGCGATCTGGCCGCCTGTGGTTGGCTGAAGGCGATCCAGTGCGAGAAGCCGATGGCAGTGACGATGGGGGAGGTGCGGCGCATGCTGCAGGCTTGCGAGCAGGCCGGGGTCAAGTTCGGAGTCAGCCACCAGCGCCGGTTCTTGAAGTACCATCAGAAGAATCGTGAACTGCTCGCCGCCGGCGCCATCGGCGACCTGGTGGAGGTCTCCCAAAGCGTCTGGGGGGATTCGCCGATCCCTGGGTGGTGACGACTCACTGCACGGATATGATGATCTTCTACGCGGGAGAGCCGCAATGGGTGATGGGCCAGGTTGACGTCGTCACCGATCGCGACACCCACCGCGGAGTGCGCTACCGGCCGGAGACCTTTTGCGCCCTAATTGGTTTCGAAAGCGGAGTGCGCGGGATGCTCTCGTTTGGGCAAAGGCGGGAGGGTAGCCACCAGCCCCCCGGCTTTATCCGACTATCCGGGACCAAGGGGGAGATCCGCGCCGCGATGCACGACCAGTCCTTCATTCTCACCCGCGAGTCGGGAGTGCTACAGCCGGTGGAGGCCGAGGGATACGGCTGGGTACTTGGGATGCCTTCACGCCGATGATCGCAGACCTGCTGGGCGCGGTGGAAGAAGACCGCGAGCCGCTGTGCAACGGACGCGAGGCAGCCCTGGCCCACGAGATTATCCTGGCCGCCTACGATTCGGCGCGGCTGGGTGGTCGCGTGGACCTGCCGATGAGCACGCTGGAAGACCCGCTGGCCCTGATGGTCGAGAGCGGCTGGCCGTTTGTCGGCGGGTGAGCGCGTTGCGCCTCGCGGCTGACCGCCATCACGCGCGCGGTGGTGCAGTACCGGCTACAAATGAGGGAGTGACAGCATGACCAGGCCTCTTCTCACCAGTCTTCTCTGGGCCGGGATGCTGGCCGGCGTTCTCTCCACGGAGGCGAATGCCGCACCCTTGCTGCAATGCCAATCGGGTGCGGATTTCCAGCGGGCCTTCACTTTTCTGGACGGCAACTTTCAGCCGGCGGAAGCCTGGCGGTTCACTGAAGCCGGCATGGAACTCGACGCCCCAGTCTGGCGACAGCAGCCGGCAGCAGCGCGGGACCAGTTCGAGGAGTTCTATGAGACCTACTGGCTGTATCGCTATCTGTCCATGTGGCGGTACGCCCTGGCGGGCGAGGAAGCCTGGCGAGACTACACCGTAGAGGCAACCTACCGCCTCAAGCGTCCTGCGCCCCAAGAGCCCTACCGGGGGGGGAGTTGCTTTGTGAACTACCAGTGGGGCCGAGAGAACCCCGGCCTCGATGCGGGAGTGATCGTCCGCTATCGGGATCCGACGCACTTCTACATGGTCCGCGTGTCCAGCGTGTACGGGCACCTCGAACTGTGGAAGGCCTGGGGCGCGATTGTGCAGGTCAAGCCGTATGCCGTGAAGGTCGGCGAAGACCACCGGCTACGGGTCACAGGCTCCCGGCGCTGGATTGTAGTGGAGGCCGACGGCAAGGAGATTATGCGCTACTGGGACCCCGAAATGCCCATTGAGAGCGGCAAAGCGGGTCTGGCCGTCCGCGAAAGCCACACGGAGTCCACGGGCTTCACGGTCCAAAGCGCGGGCCCGCTCCGCGACCGCCGGCCGGAGCACCGGCCCGATTTCGGGGTGCGGGAATGGATGGGGTACCCTTACCTCTTCGACGGCGACGAGCCGGTTGGCCGCATCGAGGAATGGTGGGAGGAATGGCGCGAGTACGGAGAGGCCCGGGTGCTGGAGACCAAACTGCGGCCGGGGTTCATGCCGACGGTGCTCCTGGCCCTGGGCACGGTGAACTACGCGGCGCTGTTCACCTGGCGGCCGGGGGAAGTCCAGGTGCTGGAAAGCGGGCCTCGCCTCCGCTTCCTGCTGCCGCTGGAGGAGCGCAAGGGCCGAGGCAGCATGACCGTGCACCTGACCGTAACCTAGGCGCCGGAGCGGGGATACATCTGGGACAAACGGAACGCCGGATTTCGAGATCTGCACCAACTGCCTCGACCTGCACGTTAGCGTGGACGATCCGGCGTTGCCTCCCTTGCTCGACGGCCACACCTACCGAGGGCGCATTCGGCATTACGCCTGGACTCGCGAAGAGATCGCACGGTACATAGCCGAGGCCGAGGTTTGCGCTGAGCCGACGGACAGTCGGGGCGTCGTCTACGAGGAGCCAGTGAACACCTTCCAGAAGACGATAGCGCTGAGGGAGAGTCATCCTTATGCCCTCTGGCGCGGACGGATGCGGTACGAGAGCGAAATCGGGCGCGGCGACCAGGCCTGCCTCAAACTGGTGTTCGATGAGAAAGCGGGTAACCGTCCGCTAGTACGCCGCAAGGAGGCTAGCGTCAACTACCCCGACCAAGTCAACGGGATCACGCAACAGGTGCTAGACAGCGTTCACAGCGGCTTCGTGCGCACCGGCCTGGCCACCGCCTACGTGCACCTGGACGAGTTGTTGGCCGCCGGGGTCTCCTCGGAACAGAAGCGCGAGATTCGAGCGCAACTGGCGGCGGCCTGCTATGCCAACACGGAGCCGGATGAGTGCCCGCGCGGCTCCATGATGTTCCTGGGCAATCCCAATATGCCCACCAACCGCTTTTTCATCCTCCCGCTGGCGGCGGCGCTGATCCCCGATCACCACCTGGCCAAAGAATGGATGGAAGTCTCGCGCCAGTACGTGCGCTTCCAACTCACCAAGAACACCGACCCGGCCGGAACTTGGAGCGAGGCCATGCACTACCAGGCGGTGGGCTACGTGCCGGTCCTGCACGGCGCCTATGCGCTCAAGGTCAACGGTCTCCTGGACGATTCTCTGGCGCGGCTGGCGGCGCTGCCCACGCAGTATATGCTGCGACTGATGAGCCCGATAGACCCCCCGTATGGCTAAGTTGGAGCGATGGTATCAGGACCAGGAACCCCACGGTCCGGTGCGCGTGGTGCAGGGCTGGGAGCATGAGCAACTCTACTGCTACCTCAACTGGGTGGAGGCGGCCAGCGTGGTCCGCAAGGCCGACCCGGCGATGGCGCGGTCTCTCGCCTGGGCCTGGGACCAGGTGGGACGACCGATGAGCGGCTACTACCACCACCACGCCAATCAGATGGCCGGCTTCGCCGCCCGTGTGGCTGTAGACGCCGACCTAGTCAACGAGATTCCGCCGGGCTACGTGCCTCCCGAACTGGCCAGCGCCTGGTTGCCCGGACTGGGCGTGAACATGCGGGCACACCCTGGCGATCCCCGCGAGACCTTTCTTTCGTGTCGGATGGGCTACTTCCACAGCCACTGCGACTGGAACCACGGCGATTTTGTGCTCTACGCCAAAGGGGCGCCGCTGGTGAGCATGTCCAGCCGCGTGTACGTGGTGCGCGCGACTGCCCCCGAGGTCAAGGCGCTGCACGATAGTTTCGGCTGGTACAGCAACGTCCGGTTTGGGAGCCGTGAGAACTACGGCGCCTGGCCGGGGGGAATCCCGACCGCGGGGGGCCATGCGCGTTTCTTCAGCGACGCGCTGGACTACGCACGGGGCCTGGGCGACTTTTCTCCCCAGCGCTGGACACGGCAAATTATGCTGCCTAAGGGGCGGACCGGTGCCGGCTCTAACTACTTCTTCTTTCGCGACGACTTCGAGGGGTTGCCGGAGGCCGCCGAGCCTTTGCAGCAGACTTGGTGGTATCTGAAGAATCCTGGTCCCGCCGAAACCGTGAGCCGCGACGAGCACGGCCTGGAGTTCACCAGTCCCTTTGGCCCTCGGCTGGCCGTGCGGATTCTGGAGCCCACGAAGGTGGCTCTGGAGACCCGGGAGGCCGCCGACTGGCAACGTCATATCGCGGATGCCAATCCGGAACTCCACCTGTTCCAGGTGACGGCGGCAGGGCCCAGCCCGCCAGGCCAGCCGGTGTTCGCCATCCTGTACCCGCGCTTGCCCGAAGAGCCGCCGCCGGTTTGCGAGCGCCTGGCCGCCAATGCGGCCAAGATTACTACCGCTGAGGGCACCGATTATGTCTTCCTCGACCGCCGACCTCTGCAGTTCCGCGAGGGCGAAGTGGCCTTCGCGGGCATCGCTGGCGCCATCCGCCTGCGTGGAGAGACGGTAGAGTTCATCCTGGCCGAAGGGCCGGGGCCGACTGGCCTACCGAGGCTTTGAAGTGCGCGGAGAAGCGCCGGGGGCCTACACCCTACCGCTCAGCAGGATCGCTCCCGGTCAGGCGGCGATCATCCCACCGCCCCGGCACGACCTCGGACTGGACGTGCCGCGGCTGACGCGGATCGTGCGATGGCAGCCCGGCGTGACCCGCGGGGACCTCCCGAACGGCTTCGCCGTCGTCGTGGACCGCCCCACGCCGGTGCAAATCGAGCGCGAGGGGGTATCGTTCAGCGGCCGCAAGGGAGCCGTGATCGTGGACCGCAAAGCGGCGACCGTGCGCATCATCATGCTGGAGGGCGACCGCGCCGGCTATCGGCAGACGCAGGCGTGGGCCTACGCGCAGTCGGGGCTTATGACCTCACCGTGTACCCGGATCGGATCGCCGGAAAAAGCGCAGGCGGCGGGCGGCTGCTCTACCTCACCATGCCCCCCGGCCTGTATCGGCACATCACGCTGGTGGTAGACGGGCAGACTTTTGCCCCGGGGACTCACCAGCGCACCGTAATCGTGTCGCTCATGCCGGGTGAGCACACCTGGGCGGTCCGCGACCTGGAGCAGCCGGCAGTTTTCCGCAACTGGCAGGAGTGGTAAGTATGCCCACGCTCGACGAACCCAGCAGAGGGGGCAACAAGATGACGCTCGGGATCGCACGCGGATTGGCCGCGCTGATTCTCTTCGCCTTGTTGGTGGGCGCGACACATGCCGCGCCGCCGGAGATCGCCCAGGTCTACCCCGACGTATTGGTCACGGACCAGCGCGACTTCCCTGGCCCGCGGGTGCTTGTTGGCGAAGGATTCCTCTCCCGGGGCCTAAAGGTCTGGTGCTGGGATCCGCCCCGTGAGAAGGCAATTTTCCAGCAGGCGGTGGCTACACTCGGTGAGGAGCACCCGCTGCCGGCCACGCCGCCCGAGGGCGCCACCCGAGTTACCCCGCTGGATGTGGATCAGCGAGTGATCACCGCCAACTTGACCGGTTGCGTAGTCTGGGTGAGGAACACCGAGGGGTGGTCGAAGCCGTGTCTGTTCGACGTCCCGCGGCCCTTCTGGATCAGCAAGCCGAGGGCCATGCCGGGCGAGCTCTTGCACATGTACGGCCACGGGCTGCAGCGCGGGAGCAGCGTGCAGGCGGACCCGCCGCCAGCCTCAATCTTTCTCCAGGGCACGGGCAAGCCCATCCCGGCTCCTCAGCAGCACATGATGCCCCGCGGCCCGCGGCTAAAAGATCCCCACCTCATATACTTCCGCGTGCCGCAGGACACGCCGCCCGGCAAGTACCAGGTCTGGCTCGACAACACCACCAAGGGCGGGCTGTATGGCTTCGTCCGAGCGGGAGAGATCGAGGTGGTACCTTACAAGCGGCGCGAGGAAAGGGTCTTTCCCGTCACCGAGTTTGCGGCCAAGGGAGACGGTCTCACCAACGACTTCAGCGCAGTCACTAGAGCCATGGCCGCCGCCCAGGCGGCGGGAGGCGGAGTGGTCTTCTTTCCCCCGGGCACCTACCTAGTGGACGAAACCCTGCGCGTTCCTCCGGGCGTGGTTTTGCGCGGCGCCGACGCCGCCAACACCGTGATCCGCGGATTTGGCTACGATCGGCGCGATCCTCAGCGTCCCAGCGACTTCCCCGCCTGCTTGGTCAGCCTCAGTGATGACACTGGCCTGGAGCGACTGCGCTTGGTCGGCGCCGTAGGCAAGGGTCTTGCCACCCTGCCTCAGTGGCTGGGCGCCAAGAACAACACGGCCATCGCTGATATCAAGCCGGGAATCATGGTCCGCACGGACGAGCGTGTGGACGGCAAGGGCGACCAGAACCTGCCGCCGCGGGAGGTGCCCCCGGTCCGCAATATCCATATCACCGAGTGCGTCCTCGACGCGGCCGACGAGGCCGGCGAGGACCGCGAGCCGCTTTATCCCGTGGCCCTGTGGAGTTGGCATAGCGAATACCTGACCGTGAACGACAACGATATCTGGGGCACCGTCACCATCTACCACGCCAACCGCGCCGAGATAGTTGGCAACACCATCCGCCGCGCCTACTTGGGTCCCGAGGGTCTGGTCTTTGCCGGCGAGAACTCCCTGCTGGACTCCAACTTCTTTCAGGACGAGGCGGCGCGGTTCTATGTCTACACCACCCAGTACTCCTGCATGAGAATGAACAGCATGGACCCGAAGCATCGGGGCTCTTGGGTACTGGCCAGCGAGTCTATGGGCTTTCATGCCTGGGACATGACCCGGAAGGTCGGCAAAGTTACCAACGGCGATGCTACCAGCCTAACGGACAAGACGGGGCAGTGGACGCCGGACTTCTGGAAAGAGACTGTTGCAAAACCCCCTTGACT
>CALFVE010000279.1 GCA_937928475.1 uncultured bacterium
TGGCGCCCCGGCAACGCATGGACCTGCACGCGCTGGGCCCCGGCCCGGTGTTTGGGGAGGCGGTCGCGGACATCTTCGGAGCCTGCCCGCCGATGCTCTCGCTGCTGGATGCGGTGGTCGCTATGGAGGGTCCCGGTCCCACCCGTGGGCGGCCACGGCAGGTCGGTTACCTGGCGGCTTCCTGGGACGCGGTGGCGCTGGATGCGACCGCCCAGGCGCTGGCCGGGTTCGGCCCCCAGGAGATTGCCACCACAACCGCGGCGGCCGCAGCGGGATATGGCTGCGCCGACCTGACGCACGTCGAGTTGGTAGGCGACGATCCCGAGGCTTTCCGGGTGCGGCTGCGCCGCCCGCCCGCCTTGCCGGCCCGGATGCCCCGCTGGCTGGGTGCTCTGGGACGCCGGCTGGTCTATGTCCGCCCTCAGATGGATCGCCGCCGCTGCACCGCCTGCGGGCGTTGCCAGGCCGCGTGTCCGGCGGGATGCGTGCGCCTGGAGGGCTTCGCCCGCATTGACCACCAACGCTGCCTGGAGTGCTTCTGTTGCATGGAGGCCTGTCCGGAGGAGGCCATCTCGCCGCGGCGCAGTCTGGTGGCGCGCCTGTTGTGAACCCGGGCAGCAAGGAGGTTTCCCGAGGAAGCCGGCGAATGCTCAACCTGCAACTGGCACGCCGGGCGAGGCCCGCCGTCCCTGAGAAAGGAAACGGTACTCATGAGAAGATTCCGGTGGCTGGGTTTGATCTGGCTCTCCCTGCTCCTGCTTACCTCGGTGGCTGCGGCTGGGGAGCAGTCCCGCTTTTTTAATCCGCAGACCATGATGCCTCTGGATGAGATCCACCGAGGCATGCGCGGGACCCTCAAGTCCGTATACCAGGGTACCACCATTCAAGAGTGCAACGTCGAGATCTTGGGAGTAGTGCAAAAGTTCAGCCTGGGCGAGGATATTGTGCTGGCCAGGATATTGGATGGGCCAGTGGTGGAGCGCAAGAGCGGAGTCATCGGAGGAATGAGCGGCAGCCCGGTGTACATCAATGGCCGGCTGGTCGGGGCTTTGGCCTTCTCCTGGGCCTTCGTGACTGAACCGATCTTCGGGATTACTCCCATCGGCTCCATGTTCCGCGCCTGGGAGAACGACGACGCCATGGCGCAGGGGACCTCGGCCTCCCATCCGGACCCGGGGGTGCGGCTCGCGGGGCGCTGGATTACCCAAGCGCAGGTAACTCCCTGTCCCTCCGCGCCTTTCGTGGACGAACACACCATTGCCCTGCGCCCAGTCAGCCCTGTCCTGCTGTGCAGCGGGTTCTCCCCCGAGAAACTGGGGATCCTCGGCAAGATCCTGGAGCCCTACGGCCTCCAGCCGATGGCGGGCCCAGGTGCTTTGCGGGATCCCGTGGAGGTGACGCTGGAGCCGGGCGCCTCGGTTGGTGTGCAACTGTGCTCCGGGAGTTTCGACATCAGCGGCGTGGGAACCGTCACCTATCGGGAAGGCGACCGCTTGCTGGCTTTTGGCCACCCCTTGCTCAAGGCGGGGAAGGTGGACTTCCCCCTCACCACTGCCTGGATCCACGATATCGTCCCCGCACTCGACAGTTCCAATAAACTGGGCTCGGTGATGGCACCGGTCGGCACGCTGGTTCAGGACACACCATGGTCGGTCGCCGGACGGTTGGGCGGCACGCCGGAGAAAGTTCCGGTGCAGGTACAAGTCACCGATGCCGACACCGGCATCACCCGGCGGTATGCTTTCCAGGTCATCCAGCACGACGCGCTAACCCCCATGCTGGTGATGATCGGAACTGTCGCGTCACTCGACGCCGGGTATGACCCCGGCCCCTGCGGGATGATTCGCAGCACCGTCACTCTGGAGGGCACCAAGGGCGCCAAGGTCACCCGGCGCAACACTGCCTACTTCGAGGGTGCCCCGGTAAACGAACTGGCCCGCAGCATTCTCGAAGTGGTGGCGCTGTACCGCTACAACATTTATGAACCGCAGGGGCTGCGGGCGGCGCGGGTGGAAGTCAACCTCACCCGCCGGGACGAAACAGCCGTCATCGAGCGGGTCTACAGTGAGCAGGCAATCGGTAAGGCTGGGGAACCTCTGCCGATCCATGTGGTCATTCGCCCCTGGGGTGGAGAGCCGGTAGACAAGCGCGTGGTGCTAGATTTGCCGGCCGACCTGCCAGCCACTACCCTGGAGGTGGGCGCGGCCGGCGGTGCTCTAGCCGGCTCGTTGCGTTCTCATCTCGGGCTGCTCACCCCCGACTACGACAGCCTGAGCGGTGTATTGGAAGAAATGGAACGCCAAGAGGACAGCACCGAACTGCTGGTGTTGGCCGCGGGCAAGGAGAAGGGGATGGCCGTGGGCGGGGTACGCCTGCCTCGCCTCCCTCAGTCGGTGCAGACTCTGCTTAGTTCGACGGTTCCGCTGTATCTCAGCGAAGGCTATGCCGAGATCGGCGCCAAGCTCAAGACCGAGTGGTCGTTGTACGGAGGGGCGCTGCTTGAGGTCCCGGTGGAAAATCGCCGGGGGGAGCGCCCAACCACCACGCGTCATGAGGAGGGAGGCAACGGGGAGGAGACCGAAAACGGCGAGGAAGGCGGGCCGCCGGCACCGCCAGTGCCGCCTTCCGGGGGCAAGTCTGTGCTGCGATGGCCGGGCAAGCCGATCGGCCAACAACCTTTTCTCCTGCCCGAGTATCCGCCACGCTCCTTGGCCTGGGCTGCTTCGGCCCTGCGAACCGACATCGCGCGCCTCGTGCACCAGGATAGTGGGGAGGCTGCTGCTGCCGGCAAGCCTTCTGGCGAGCCCTCTGCCGAACACACCGCCTCAGGAGAACCCCCTGAGGGGGAAGCCGCCGGCGGGAAGCGCAAGAAACGCCCCGCCAAGTCCGCTGAAGAGAAGGCCGAGCCTGAGGAGAAGAAGGCTGAGGAGGAAGGCGTGGGCCGCGTGCTCCGCCAGCCCTCCGAGTGGGTGCAGGCGGAGGCGGATGATTTCGCGGAGGGCGAGACGCGGGGCACGGGTCTCGCCAGCGAGGGCGGGCTGCTTCTGGTACCAGCCTGGAAGCAAACCGCCGCTCTGCCCGACAAGACCCTGTTTGCCGCGGCCTGCGCTCCCGATGGTACGCTCTACTTCAGCAGCGACCGCGGGAACCTGTACCGCTTGCAGGGGGACAAGCCGCAGCTCATCTACCGAAGCCGCGACTTTGCGCTCACGGCCCTCGCCGTGCAGGCCGACGGGACCGTGCTTGCGGGGTCTACCACCAGCGGCACTCTCTTGAGAGTCAGCCCGCAAGGAGAGGCCCAGACCCTGGCGCAACTCCCTGTGCTGTACATCTGGGCGATCCTCCCAGCTCCCGACGGCAGTTGGTACGTCGGAACCGGCCCGCAGGGCGTCATTTTCCAGGTGCAGCCTAGCGGAGATTTTCGACAGTTCGTCCGCCTGCCGGTGGGACACGTGCTGGACTTGGCTTGGCGTGGCGAGCAACTAATCGCGGCAACCGCTCAGGAGGGCGCCGTCTACCTCCTCAGTAAGGACGGTACCGCTTCCCTGGCGCTGGGGGCACTGGGGGAGGACATAACCTCCTTAGCAGTGGACCGCGACGGCAACGTGTACGCCGGGGTGGCGCCCGGCGGGAAGGTGTTCCGTCTGGAAAAGAACGGGGAGTTCCGCGTAGTGTATGAGGATTCCGACAACGCGGTTTACTCCCTGCTGGCTACACCTGAGGGGGTGCTGGTGGGCACGGCGCAAGAGGGCAAGATCTTCCTCATCCGTGACCCCCAACACACCTCCACGGTGTTGGTTGAGAGCCCGGCGGACTTCATCACTCGCCTGGTGGCGACTCCCGACGGACAAGCCTATGCACTGGCCAACGGCCCGGGCGGGATCATGACCTCCTCGCTCAACGGCCCTCGGGAAGGGCTGTACCTGTCTTCCGTGCTCGACGCGAAGCGCCTCGCCAAATGGGGGCGCGTGACTTGGCTTGCCGACCTGGCCGGCGGGGCGAGCTTGGAGATACAATGCCGTAGCGGGAATACCGAAGACCCTCAGGACGGGTCGTGGTCCGCCTGGTCTCGCCCGCTGGGCAACGGCGAGGTTATCAGCGTCCCCCCGGCCCGCTGCCTGCAATACCGAGTGCGTTTGCAGGCACCGACCGCCCAGGCCACGGCGCTCTTGCGTCGCCTGGCCTTCTCCTATCTCCCCGCGAATCAGGCTCCTACCCTCGAGGTATCCAAGCCCGGCCCCGCGGACATCGTTCACGGCAAAGTCAAGATCTCGTGGACTGCCTCCGACGAGGACGATGACGCCTTGGCCACCATCGTCTACCTGCGACCAGCGGGCGGCCCCTGGAAGAAGCTCGCCGGCCCTACCAAGGATACCGAGTATGAGTGGGACACCGAGGGTCTGGAGCCCGGCCGTTACGACTTGCGCTTGGTCGTCAGCGATCAGCGCAGCAACCCGGTGGGCTGGTTGGAGGGGGAAGCCCTCGTCCAGGGACTGTTGGTGGACAATGATGCCCCCAATCTCGTGGTCATGCTGGCTGACTCGGATCACCCCACGACGAGCGACGTGAAGGGGGCGGCCGTGGACGGGGGCAGCGGTATCGTTTCGGTGGCCTGGAAAAGAGCAGACGACGACAACGGTTCTGAGGCGGAGTGGTTTGCCGCCGCGCCTGTGGAACTTGTCTTCCGCAACCCGGTGATTTCCTTCCTCATCCCGCGCGAGCAGATCCCGACCGGGGTGCAGGCCATCATCGTTCGGGCGATTGATGCCGCGGGAAACTACAAAGACCAGGAGATCCAGATTCCTGGACAGCAAGCAGCCGGGGAGGGAGAAGCAGCCCCAGAAACGACCGAGGCGCAAGGATAGGGTCCGACGTCTGAGCGCCGCGCGGAGAATGGCTGCGTTCCCGGAGCAGATTTCTCAGTCCCTGGCTTGCCAGACCGTGCGGATGGCCTCCTCGTAGGGCGCATGGAGCACTCCGCGCTCGGTGATGATGGCAGTCACCAGGTGCGCCGGGGTCACGTCGAAGGCCGGATTGTAGGCGGGCACCCTTGGCGGAGTGATCGGCTCCCGCAAGTACCCGGCCACGTGGGTGATCTCGCACTGCCCCCGCTGCTCGATGCGGATCCCGGCCCCGCTGGGCGTAGCCCGGTCCAGCGTGGACAGCGGCGCGGCGACGTAGAAGGGTATTCCGTGAGCCTGGGCGAGAACTGCCACGCCGTAGGTGCCGATCTTGTTCGCCACGTCCCCGTTCGCTGCGATCCGGTCCGCCCCGACCACCACGCAGTCCACCTTTCCCTGCGCCATCAGCGAGGCCGCCGCGTTGTCGCAGATGACGGTGCAGGGAATGCCCTCGGCGTGCAACTCCCACGCCGTGAGCCGCGCTCCTTGCAGGAGCGGCCGGGTCTCATCCACCCAGACGTGCAGCCTCTTCCCCACCTCCACCGCCGCGCGGATTACTCCCAGGGCTGTCCCGTAACCGGCGCAGGCCAGCGCGCCAGCGTTGCAGTGGGTTAGCACGTTGCCCTCCTCCGGTAGCAGTTCGGCGCCATGCCGTCCCAGGTCCTGACAGCGCCGCAGGTCTTCCGCAACGATCTCCTGCGCCTCGTGAAGGACACGCTGCCGAATCTCCTGCGGTCCCTGCTCTGCCGCGCGGCGCGCGACCTCCATCACTCGGTCGAGGGCCCAGAAGAGATTGACGGCGGTGGGCCGAGTCGCCGCAATCTGAGTGCGGGCAAGTTCAAGTGCGTCTAGCATTGCCTGGCCACTCTTGGCCTCCGCTAGCTGCGCCGCCAGCGCTAAACCCAGGCCCGCTGCGCAGCCAATCGCCGGCGCCCCGCGCACGCGAAGGCTAACTATCGCCTCGCAAAGCTCCTCAATCCTGCGGCAATCCAGCATGACCAACTCGCCCGGCAAGCGGGTCTGGTCAATCACGCGAACCGCCGGGCCTTCGGGCGGGTCAAGCCAGGTTATGGTGGGAGGGATGGTAGTCATAGTCTAATCGGGGACTGACGCTCCTGGCCTCCACGCCGGGAGTGTCTGCCCCCCTTGTTCGTTACCTCTGCTGGCAGCGCGGAGGCAAGAACGGCTTCCGCCACCAGCAGAAAACCTCCGTCCCCTGCCGAACTCGCAACTGGCGACTTTCTCTAGATCGCCGAGGCCTCCGCCCGCAGGATCTCCTTGTGGTACTCCTGCAACGGCTTCGCCTCGATTTCCCCGCGCTGGAGGGCCTCGATGCCCAGCACCGCTACCATCGCCCCCGCCATCGTCGTGATCTGCGGGATGTCGTAGAGCACCGCCTCGACCCGGATGCGCCGGTAGTCCTCGCGCGTCTCCTCTCCCCGCGGGGTGTTAATGATGAGGTCAATGCGCCGCTCGCGGATCAGGTCAATGACGTTGCGCCCACGCGGGTCAGAGACGCGGTAGACCACCTCCGCCTGCACGCCCGCCCGGCGCAGGACACCGGCTGTGCCCTCGGTCGCCACAATGTGGAAACCTAGTTCCGCCAGGCGCTTGCCGATGAAGATGATGTCGCGCTTGTCCCGGTTCCTTACGCTGATGAAGACGGTGCCCCGGGTAGGCAGCCGCTGCCCGGCGGCGAGGTAGCCCTTGGCGAAGGCTGCTCCGAAGTGCGAGTCAATCCCCATAACCTCGCCGGTGGAGCGCATCTCCGGCCCCAGCAGGGTATCAATGCCGCTGAACTTGTTGAAGGGGAAGACCGGCACCTTGACGGCGCTGTGCTTGGGCTGAACTTCCTCGGTGAAGCCCAGGTCCTCCAGCGTCTTGCCAGTCATGAGGCGCGCCGCCAGTTTGGCCAGGGGCACCCCGATGGCCTTGCTCACGTAGGGGATGGTGCGCGAGGCGCGTGGATTGACCTCCAGGACGTAGAGATCTTCTTTGCGGATGGCGTACTGGATGTTCATGAGGCCGACGACTTCCAGTTCCTGGGCCAGGGCCTTGGTCTGGCGCTTGATCTCCTCCAGTTCGTCCTCGGCGAGGCTGAAGGCGGGCAGCACGCAGGCCGAATCGCCCGAATGGATGCCCGCCTCTTCGATGTGCTCCATGATTCCGCCGATGACGCAGCGCTCCCCGTCGCTGATGGCGTCTACGTCAATCTCCACGGCGCCCTCTAGGAACTCGTCGAGCAGCACTGGGTATCCGGGGGCGGCCTCCACCGCCATCTCCATATAGGTGCGCAGTTGTTCGTCGTTGTAGACCACGCGCATGGCCCGGCCACCGAGAACGTAACTGGGGCGCACCACCAGGGGGTAGCCGATGAGGTGGGCTTGCTCCAAGGCCTCCTCCACGGTGACGGCGGTGGCGTTGTTGGGTTGCCGCAAGCCGAGTTTGCGCACCAGTTCCTGAAAGGACTTGCGGTCCTCGGCGCGGCGAATATTGGCCGGCGAAGTACCGATGATAGGCACGCCATGCCGCTCCAGCCCCTCGGCCAGATTTAGCGGTGTCTGCCCCCCGAACTGGACGATGACCCCCCAGGGCTGCTCCTTGTCGCAGATGTTGAGCACGTCCTCCAGCGTGAGTGGCTCAAAGTACAATTTGTCGGAGGTGTCATAGTCGGTGCTGACTGTTTCGGGGTTGGAGTTGACCATGATGGTCTCGAAGCCATCTTCGCGCAGGGCGAGGGCAGCATGGACGCAGCAGTAGTCGAACTCGATCCCCTGCCCGATGCGGTTCGGCCCGCCGCCGAGGATGATCACGTTACGCTTCTGGGAGCGGCGGAACTCGTCTTCGCGTTCATAGGTGAGGTAATAATACGGTGTATAGGCCTCGAACTCGGCGGCGCAGGTGTCCACCAGTTTCACCACCGGGGTGACGCCCAGTTCCTTGCGGCGGGCACGCACCGCATCCTCCTCGGAGCGAGTCAGCACGGCAATCTGCCGGTCGGAGAAGCCCGCTTGCTTGAGGGCGCGGAACTCTGCTGCGGTGAGTTCCTCCATCAGTCGCTCGTCACGCAAGGCGGCCAGCTGGTCCTGCATCAGAACGATCTCCCGGATTTGGTGCAGGAACCAAGGATCAATGGCAGTGATGGCGTAGAGTTCGTCTACGCTGATTCCCGCAATCATGGCGCTGCGCAATTGGAAGAGGCGGTCAGGATGGGGCACACGCAGCGCCGCCTCCAATTCCGCACGGGGCATCTGGTCGTAGTGGCTGCCCTTGCCGTCTGCGCCCAGGCCAAAGCGGGCAATCTCCAAGGAGCGGATACCTTTCTGCAGGGATTCCTTGAAGGTTCGCCCGATGGCCATCACCTCCCCCACCGACTTCATCTGGGTCATCAGGCGCGCGTCGGCGCCGGGGAACTTCTCAAAGGCCCAGCGCGGGATCTTGGTCACCACGTAGTCAATGGTCGGCTCGAAGCAAGCGAAGGTCTCGCGGGTGATGTCGTTGCGGATTTCGTCGAGAGTGTAGCCGACGGCCAGTTTCGCCGCGATCTTGGCGATGGGGAAGCCGGTCGCTTTGGAGGCCAACGCCGAGGAGCGGCTCACCCGGGGGTTCATCTCGATGATGACCATCCGCCCGTCTACCGGGCTCACCGCGAACTGGATATTGCTGCCGCCGGTGTCTACACCGATCTCGCGCATCACCCGGATGGACAGGTCGCGCATCTTCTGGTACTCGCGGTCGGTCAGCGTCTGCGCCGGGGCGACGGTGATGGAGTCGCCGGTGTGGATGCCCATCGGGTCGAAGTTCTCGATCGAGCACACGATGACCACGTTGTCCTTCGCGTCCCGCATCACCTCGAGTTCGTACTCTTTCCAGCCAATAACCGACTCCTCGACCAGCACCTCGTTCATGGGGCTGGCGTCGAGGCCGCGGGCAACCACCTCCTCGAGTTCCTCCATGTTGTAGGCGGTGCCACCGCCGGTGCCGCCCAAGGTCGCAGAAGGCCGGATGATCAGCGGAAAGCCGATCTGCTGGGCGATGTGGCGGGCGTCGTTCAGGTTCATGGCGAAGGCGCTGCGAGGCAGGTCGAGGCCAGCCGCCAGCATGGCGTCTTTGAACAGTTCCCGGTCTTCGGCCTTCTTGATGGCCTTGCGCTTGGCTCCGATTAGTTCGACGTTGTTGCGCGAGAGTACCCCGCTTTCGGCGAGTTCTAGCGCCAGGTTCAGGCCGGTCTGGCCGCCCAGGGTGGGCAGCAGGGCGTCGGGCTTCTCCTCCTGGATGATGCGGGCGACGGTTTCGGGAGTAAGCGGCTCGATGTAGGTGCGGTCGGCCATCTCGGGGTCGGTCATGATGGTGGCCGGGTTGGAGTTGATGAGCACGACCTCATAGCCCTCTTCGCGGAGGGCTTTGCAGGCCTGGGCGCCGGAGTAGTCAAACTCGCAGGCCTGCCCGATGACGATCGGCCCCGAGCCGATGATCATGATCTTGCGCAGGTCGGTCCGCTTAGGCATGGGGACTCCTTGGGCAGGCGCGCACAGGCCGACAGGGAGCGAATCAGAGGAGGCGCCTTCCGGGAGGGCATTGTAGCGGGTAGCACGGGGACGGGCAAGAGGTTCTGGGCAGGGGCTAGCTCTCCACCTTGCACACCACACCGGTCTCGCGGGCGGCTTGCACCAGCGCGTTGAGAAGGGCCGGCTCCGGAGGCGTGGCCTGGCGCTCGGGAGGGGCCTGGCCCAGCGAGGCGTATTTGCCTTCGCCCAGGCGGTGGTAGGGAAGCAATTCCATCGGCACCGGGCGAGGCAGGGTCGTGAGCAGGCGCGCCATCGCCCCGATCTGCTCGGGCGTGGCGTTGAAGCCAGGAATCGTGGGCACGCGCACGAGCAGGCCCACGCTCGTCTCCGCAAAGCGGCGCAGATTCTCCAGGATGAGCGCGTTGTCCACGCAGGCGCCCAGCTGATGCGCGAGGGGGTCAGTGTGCTTGAGGTCAAAGAAAATCAGGTCGGTGAAGGGCAGCGCCGCCTGATACAGTTCCCAGCGGGCGTAACCGCTGGTGTCCAGGGCGGTGTGTAGCCCCTCCTGCTTGGCGGCCTGGAGTAGCGCGGTGGTGAACTCCGGCTGGAACATTGGCTCCCCGCCGGAGAGGGTCATCCCCCCACCGGAGGTCTCGTAGAAGGCGCGGTCCTTCGCCACCTCGGCCAGGACTTCCTCGACCGTCATCTCCCTGCCGAGCAGCACCAGGGCCTGAGCGTAACAGACCTGGGCGCAGGCCCCGCAGGCGCGGCACCGTGAGCGGTCAATAAGAATCTGCGTCTCGCCGAGGCTGAGCGCATTGTTCGGGCACGCCTCTAGGCAAGCGTGGCAGGCGATGCAGTTTCGCGGGTACTGTATGAGGACCGGTCGGGGATCCTGAGACTCGGGGTTGTGGCACCAGTAGCAGCGCAGCGGGCAGCCCTTGAGGAAGACAGTGGTGCGAATCCCCGGCCCATCGTGAATAGCGAAGCGCTTGATGTCGAAGACAATGCCGGTCACAGGCTTTCACAAGCGAACCGGCCTGAAGGGACAGGCCGGCCCGACTGAAGCGATTCTACCGCCGCAGGTCAGGAGCCGTCAAGGCCGGTAGTTTCGTACTGCACGCACTCTACGCTGCCCTCCGGCTGCCTTCTTCTGGCCGGGACCGGCGTTGCGTGCTATAATCCTGCCGATGACTATGCACGCCACCACCTTTGCCAGTCATCGCTTGCCCTTGGGAGATGAAACCCGGCCTCTTGTGTCCGTGGGGCAACTCCTGCCCGCACATCGCCTGCTTGCGGTGGCGAAGACTGTCATTCTTGTCGCCCTGGGCGTGTACCTGGCAGGCGGGCAATTCGAACGGGCCGGCGTGTGGCTCACCCTACTGCTGGGCGGGTTGCTGTGGGCCTGCCTGTACGCGCTCAACGAGTTCACTGATCTGGTGGCGGAGCGGGGCTATCGGCCCCAGAGGTCGCTGGGCTTGCTGCTGGTGGCGGCTCCGCTCCTGGTGTCTGTGGCAGCGGGGAGCCTATCGCCGACGCTGCTTGCTCTGTTCCTGGCCATGATCGCGGGCCAGATGGTCTATTCGGTGTCGCCGCTGCGGCTCAAGCGCTTCTGGTGGGCTAATCCCCTGCTCAGCGGAATCATCAATCCAGTGCTGCGGTTCCAGTGTGGGGTGCTGTGGGGGACCCACCCGGTGCTCTGGCCGGCGTATGGGGCCGTCGTGTGCCTTCACCTGGGGGCGGCGCTGCGGGCCCGGGTGCTGCAGCGGGAGCGCGACCGCGGCTTGGGCTATTCGGCGGCGCCCTCGGCCGTCAACGGCGTAGGTCTTGTCCTCGTGATGCTAGGCTTTGGGGCGATGTTCCTGCTCTACCTGGAGGGCGCGCTACCCGCGCCGGTCATGCTCGCCACCGTCGGAGCGATGGTCTTCGCCGCCTATGCCTGGTCGGGTCATGTAAACGACATTCGCCAGGTCCGGGCTGGGTGGCTGGGCTTTGCCGTGTTGGCCCTGATCAGTTTCTTCATCCTGCTCACAGTGCGCTGAGCGAGCCGCAGTGCTCCCCACTGTTTCTGTCCGCGATTCAAAGGAGGCCGCTGCCCGTGACACGAATCCCCCTGCTCCTATGGCTGCTTTGCCTGACCGCTTCCGCCTGGGCGGCTGAGCCGCTGGCCAAGTTCGAGGTCAGAGACTACCTCGGTCATTCCTGGCAGGACGAACTGATTCACTTTGACTTCGCGGTTACCACCAAGGCCAAGGATCTCACCCTGGTAGACGCCGCCGGGAAGCCGGTTCCGTGCCAAGTGACGGACCTGCAGCGGGACACGCAGAAGGGTACGGTCGCGGGCAAGGTGTGGACAGTGGTCAGCCTGCAGCCTGGTGGCGTGGCTTTGTTCGCACTCCGGGAGGGGAAGCCGCCGGCAGCAACAGGCGTGGAGGTGGCGCGAGGACGCGACCAGGTGGTGCTGCGCAATGATCGCCTCGTGCTCTACCTCCCCCAATGGCCGGGTAACCTGGCCGAGCCTATGGGGCTTCCGGCGTTGCCTGCGCCCCTGCGCGCGGTCAGCGCTCCCCAAGGACCGGAACTGGGTCGGATGCAATGGTTCAATGACGGCGAGGCGCTGGGAGTCAAGCAGGCCACCACCACCGTAGTCGAGGCCGGCGCGGTTCGAGCAATCGTGGAACAAGCCCTGGTCTTCACCGACGGCCGCAAGTACCGGATGACCATCACGCTGGCGGCCAAGCAGGACGCGGCGCTTATCACCGAGGACAGCGACGTGGACCACCCCCGAGCGGGCCTGCGCTTTTCTCTCGTCCCCGGCCTGGGCGCCAACCATGCGCTCTGGAACAACCAATGGAAGGAGACCGAGCACGCCAAGTCCTATGCCCTCACCGACACGGCGGTTGACTTCACCAAGGCCGAGGTGCTCTGCCGGCTGCGCCCCTGGAGTTTCTGGTGGCTGGGCGATCTGACTGCCTGGGCCGGCTTCTACCGGGAGGGCGAGGAGTCCTGGGTGGGCGTGCTGGCGCTCCGGCCCTCGCGCTGGTCGCCGCCCGGCTGGGAAGGCTTTGACCGGACGGAGATTCCGGTGAACGTGGGACCTGGCCCGCGGCTAGACTTGACCTTCGCCTTGCTGGCGGTGAAGCAGAAGGAGATGGCGCAGAACCCGGAAGGCGATTTCTTCCCCCTGCATCGCGAATGGGCCATCACGGTCGGCAAGGTGGCAGACAACCTGCCTTCTGAGGAGGGCGCACCGGTCAAGCTGCGGCGGCAGCTGATCAAGTACAGCGAATTTCCCCTCGACGAGGTCAAAGACTATCGCTTCGACTTCACGCCCGCGCAGCCCGATCGCAAGCATCCCTTCCTGCTCTTTACCGATCAGGACATCGAGCGCGTCCGCAGGCAGGTGGAGAAGATACCCAGCCTCAAGCAAGAGGTGGACGAGGCGGTCCGGTACTGCACGGTGGCTACCAACGCGCCGCGCACCCTGGAGCAGGAGGGCTGGGAGGCCTTCTATCGGAAGAACTATATCGGCAATTACATGGTGGAGAAACTGCCGACAGCCTACATTGGCACTGATGATCCCGTGTTCGGCAAGTTGATGGCAGCGGCGGTGCAGGGACTGACCCAGGAATTGCTCAACGCTTTCCTGGAGACCCCCAGCCGGCCGCAGATCGGTGCCTACGGGCCCTGGTTCTCGGAGACGGTCACCCGCTTGCTCTTTGCCTACGACCTGATCGCAGGCAAGGGCCTGCTTACACCGGCAGAGGAGAGCAAGGCGCGCGCCGCTCTGGTTTTCGGGGCGCACTTCCTCTCCCACCCGGACTACTGGAACACCGACCGGGGCCTATGTAGCGCCAATCCTAACATGACCTCTTCGATTCTCCTGCCCCGCGGGCTCTGCGCGCTGCTGCTCGACGGCCATCCCCGGGCGCCCGAGTGGCTGAAAGGCGCGGAGGAGCAGCTCAAGGCGGAGATGAGGGACTGGGTCTATCCCGGCGGCGCCTGGATCGAGTGCCCCGGCTACCAGGCGGCTTCCCTAGACGGGGAGTTTCTGCTCGCCCAAGCACTGAAGAACGTGCTGGGGCGCGACTACTTTCTCGACCCCAAGTTCCAGGCGACGATGGACTACTATGGCTTCCTGCTAACTCCGCCAGACAGACGCTTCCCACCGCGCAATCCTAACAACCTGCCCGCGCCAATGGTCATCCCCAGCATCGGGGACATGTTCTCGGGCTGGATCACTTGCTTCAACGGCTGGATGGCCTGCGCTACCGCCAAGACCGACCCCGAGTTCAGCGCCCGCCAGCAGTTCTTCTGGCAGATGCAGAACTACTACCTGGGCAGCGCCGGGCGCGCCAAGGGACTGAGCCTGGCGCTCACCGATCCTGAACTTCCGGCCACGCCGCCCTCGGAGTTGAGCGCCGCCTTCCCCGGCTTCGGCAGCGTGATGCGCACCTCCTGGACGGAACCGGCCGCCTCTTATCTCTGCCACCGCACCGGGCCAACTGTGCACCATTACCATGACGATCACGGGGAGATTATCTATGCCGCCAAGGGCGCGACCCTAGTCACCGACTTCGGCAACTGCTACGCCCCGGTGCACCGGCGCGAGTCGTGGTATCACAATCGGGTCAGTTGGGACAAAGGGGACTCGCCCAATCACTACGGAACCAGCGGCGAACTCAAGGAGACGCGCTTCTTGCCCCGGACGGTGGACTACTCATTCGGACGCTCGCGCGGGAGCGGCAACCAGCAGAGCGACCGCCATCTACTGCTGATCAAGTCCGCCGATCCCCTGGGCGCGAACTACGTGGTCGTCCGCGACGTGACCCAGGACGGCCAGCCCAACCAGGTTTTCTACTGGAATCTGTGGGTGCTAGCCGCGGAGCCGGAGGTTGGCGGCAGCGTGGTGCACTTCCCAGGTCAAAACCTGGTGGACCTGGACGTACACGTGCTCTCTCCCACGAACCCTCAGATTGAGAAGGACCACTGGAGTTTCGAGCAGTACATCTACGTCTGGGGGCCGTTCAAGGAAGAGCAGTGGGCGATGCGGGTGCCCAAGTCGGGTTCGGCCGAAGACTACTTCTGTGTGCTCTACCCACGCGCGGCAGGTCAGGGGGCGGCGCAGGTGCAGATCCTGGCCGGCGGCGCGGGAGCGCAAGTCGAGCATGTGGAAGGTACCGACGTTGTGCTGTTATCTCCGGGGAAGCCCGCGGAGGTGGCCACCGCCGACTTCAGCCTTTCCGGGGAGATCGCGATAGCCCGCCGCTACGCCGAGGGGCGGGTGCGCCTAGCGGTGGTCAAGGCCGCTCAGGCGACCTTGGGCGGCTGGGGTCTGAACGCACCCGGCCCGGTGGCCGTGGAAATCGCTGGCAGAAGCCTCCAGGGGGAAAGCAACGGCGCGGAGGCTCAGACGGTGGTCCTTACCCTGCCGGAAGACTATGGCGAGGCGCTGGTGACAGTGGACGGCAAAGAAGTGGCAGCCACTCGCGAAGGCCGCGCACTGACCCTGAACCTGCCTGCCGGGAAGCACGAGTTTGCGATGCAGGCAAAGTAGCCGCCTTCCTCCGAAAATGAGGGCCGGATGGGTTTCGGCTGCCGCTTGCACGGCAGTCACCTATCCGGCCCTTGCCCAACAGGCTAGACAGAGGCTGGTCGCAGTCCCCCAGCCGTTTCTACTTCCGACCTTCGACTTTCGACTTCCGGCTATTTCAGCCTCCCCACCCCCCAGCGCTCCGGCTCCAAGCGGGCCTCGGTGGGGAGATCGTAGACCAGCGCCGCGCCGCCTCGACCCCAGTGGATGCGGGCCGTGTTGCGCTGGCCGGCCGCGTCGCTGAAGTTGACCGAGAGGTCGAGGCCGAATTGAGTGGTGTTTGGCCCCAAGCCGATTTCGCTGCGAGGAATCGCCGCCTCTAGGCGGTAGCCGGTGGGCGTCTTCTGCAGGGCCAGGGTCACGTTTGCGAGCACCTCCACCTTATCCAGCCACAGTTCCCCGCTCGGCGAGCGGAAAGAGACCGGGCGCGCGCCCTGAGCGACCTTCGGCCGGAAAGCCACCGCCACGTTCTGCCCCTGCATGGGCGCCAGCAGAATTCGCACATCACCTAGCCCGGGCGGACGCTTGCCTGCCGACGGCCCCACCCACAGGCTGACCTCATCGCCTGTTTTAAACAGCGTGGAAGGCGTGTCCCCCGCGTTGAGCCACGGCGAGGGGTCGCGCACATCTACCGCTAGGTAAAGGTTCTCGTGGTCGTAGAGCAGCCGGGCGGTGGCGCTCTCCTGCTCGGTGAAGAGCAGTTCTAGCGAGGGGGCCTGAGCGAACTCTTCGAGGTCTCCGTCTATCTGGACCTTCCCCGGAGCGCGGGGGATCGTGGTCTCCCGCTGGGCTTGTACGGTCTGGGCCGCCACCCGCTGCCGCGCCGCCGCCAGGCCCGCCTCCGTCAACTCGAACTCGCCGGAGAAGCGCACCAAGGGCTGCTCGGTCCCCAGCACCTCGTAGATATGGATGGCGTCGCTAGCCGCCATCAGATAGACCTTGCCGTCTTTGGGATGGCGGAAAACGCGCGAGTTGAATAGTTCCACCCACACAGTATACGGAGAAGGCTGTGGGTTGCGGGAGACGTCTTCGAGCAGCGTATCTACATACAGTCCATGCTGGATATCCCAGGCGTGCACCAGGCTGTTCTCGTCGTTCCAGAACAGGTAGTCGCCGATTACACCGGTGGGGCCGGTGGGGCAGTACATCTGCCCAGGCGCGGCGAAGCCCGGCGCGCGCTCGGAGGCATGCCAGACCGGCTTGCCGGTGGCCGGGTCATACCGCGTTATCTGCGCGAATTCCCAGTCATGACCGTGACCGACCCCGGGGAGACCCGCCGCGTTGTATCCGCCGTTGAAGCCGAAGACCATTCCCTGATACGCGAAGGCCGTGCGCGCCCCGCTGGCCCCATGTTGTAGGCCGTGGCCGCGCGGCCCGCCGACGTGCTTGGCCTCTTCCCAGCGGTAGACGGGAACCCCGTTCTTCCATTCGGAGACCGGTATCTGCCAGACGCCGCCGATCTCATTGTCCGACCAGTCATGCATGTACAGGTTGAAGTTCTCGTCGAAATAAGCCCCCCAGCCCTGCTGCGGCCCGCTGCCCTGAATCGGATAGGCCGGCTGGTCGGTGACCTGCCATTCTTCGGGCTGGGTCTTACCGTCCCCGTTCAGATCAGACCAGGTACCCTTGAGGCCGGTGTTCTTGGTGTGCAGGACGGGACGGTAGTTGCCGTCCTCGGTGCGTTCGACCCAGCCACCCCAGACGGCAGCGACATGGCGGAAGCTCTCCTCATTCAGT
>CALFVE010000280.1 GCA_937928475.1 uncultured bacterium
CACCTTCGGGGGCAAGGTGCAGTACCCTCTGGCGACCATCCTGACGCCGGACGGGAAGTATTTCGACAGCAGCAAGACCTGGGCAGACAAGCAAATGCCCACCAAGTACATCTTCGACTACTTCTTCGAGCAACTGGGCTACACGGGGCAGTTTGCCTACTTCCGGCATGCGGAAAACCGCATCCCGGCCTGGGAGTATAAGATGAACAACGCCTTCGTCGTCTACTCCACGGAAAATGGCAAGCCCCTGGACGACGCCTTCGATATGTTCAGTTACCTGCAAGCGACCAATTTCTGCTATCACCCGATGGTGGTCTCGCTGATGGACGATCCCGCCGAAATCGCCCGCGCGGTCAGAGAGGACTGGCGGCTGGTGAATGTCGCGCCGGGCGAGTTCGGTGACGGCACCTACACCGAGGACTATGGGCAGGGATTAGCCGCGGTGCGTAAGATCTACAGTCAGCAGGTGGCCTGGCTGCGCCCCTTCCAATACATTACGCAAGGGCCGACTATCAACTGCTGGCGTGGGCGTTGGGAAATTGTCATTCCCTTCGGCGAGTGGTATCGCCCTGACCAGTGGCGCTACCGGGTTCGGTTGCATGTCACCAGTGAAGTCGGCCTCCAAGAAATCTTGCTGATGTCGGCGGGCCAGGTGTACGCGCGCTTCCTCCCCAACGGCGCGAAGGAGTTTGACAAGACCCTAGAGTTCGAGAACTCCCAGCAGCGAGCGATGTACCCCCTCATCACCGACCTGAACGGGAAGCGGGCCATCGGGTCTTACATCCGAAACTCCAACACCCTTTGGAACGAGTTCATCTGCGGCGATCGCTGCAACTTTTTGGCTTACGGCATGATGCGCACGCGCAGCGGGAAGTGGCACCAGGTTAAGCCCTCGGGAAATGCGGTAACGCACAACAAAGGGGGCTGGATGGCGGAACTCACCCCCGCCGCGACCTTGACCGTTGACTATCCTACTCTGCCCGTAGACGGCGCACCGCAGGGACAGGAGACGCCGCGCTTCCCCATCTTCCCGGCCATCTCCACTCCCGGCTATCCCGACACTACGCACATCAACTGCCGGCCGATCTGGGGAGTCTCCGGCCCCGACGCGCTAGTAGGCGGCGGTTCCGTGGACAACATCATTGTGGACAAAGACTCCTGGGGCAATGCCTGGAGTTGGTGGAGTCCGGTGCAGCCGAATCCCTTCATCGAGGGCTATGGTATGCACACCGCTTTCGCGCCCTGGCCGGAGGGTCTGCGCGCTGGATGGTACGAATTCCACCTCCGCGCCCGTCAGGACCTACCGCTTACTGACCCCGATCTCCCCATCCGTTTCACCTACACGCGCTTCACGGAACTGCGCGACGGGGAGGGCACCGTCTTCCGTACCGAGCAGGAACTCCCGCCTACCGGCTAGGGCTCGTTCAGAAAAGGCGCTTATGTGCTGGTAGAGGCGCCCGGTGGCCCGGCCGCCCTGTATAGCCTGGATGATAACCTGGTCTACCGGCGCAACGGTAAGGAGATCACGATAGGCTTGAAGCCGGAGGAAACTACCCTCGCGCCGGGTGCCCCGATCACGATGAAACTGGGGTACCTGGGCGCGCCTAGCGAAACGGACCTAGAGGTCCTCCGAAACTACTTCCGCACGCTAAGTGATCCACAACGCGTGAAAGCGACGGTACCCGTGTCCGGTGACGGAATCGCTCTGCACTTGGACGGGACCTCGGGAAGTGCCAACTTGCGCTTCGATAACCTCAAATTGAATGCGTTCCTGCCGGTGGTGATGGCTGGGCTGCCGCCCAACTTGGATGCCTGGATTGTGGATCGCACCCTCCCGGCGCCCAACTGGCGGCAGATTGTGAAGAAAGACGACGTCGCCTACGCAGTGCTCCCTTGCGACGCGAACAAGGACTACTTCATCGGCTGCCCGGTGCAAGCCGATAGCCGCGACCTGCACCTGAGCCTGTGCAATACGCTACCGGGGCAGTGGCTGATTACACTGCACAACCCGACCGATCAGGATATCACCACCGCCGTCTGGACGGCGAAGGACTGGCCTTGCTTCTCCCTGCCCCGGAAGACTTACACCATTCCCGCGGGCTCCTCGGTCGAGGTGCCCGAGCAGTCGCGCTGAGCGTGGCGGCGCGGACGGCGGTGTTCCCGCCGGTTCGTCCAGAAGGGAGCACGGAACACAGACAAGGCAGTCTTGTATGCGCGCACGAGCGATTCCCCAGGCATTCTTGGTGGCCCTGGCCGTCGCGGCCGTTTCTCCGGCACGCGGGCAAGAGATTGGTCTCCAGATCACCCGCGTGTTTCCCAACAAGGTGCGCTACCTGCGCGGCGAGGCGGGCACTCTCGCCGTGACACTTATGAACCCGGGAGACGCGGCGCAGACGGTAACTCTGGAGGGCGACCTTACTCAGGAACTGGCCCGCACGACGCCCCTGGCGCCTCGGCAAGTCACCATCCCGGCGGGGGAAGGAACTACCGTGAATCTCCCTTTCACTGCCCCCACTCACGACTACGGCTGCGCCGCGCGGGTACGGGCGAAGCAGGGGGAGGCCGTGCTGGCCGAGGCCCAGGACGTGTTCGCCGTCGCTGACGAGTTGTGGAAGGTCGGGAACGGGGCCGGGGAGATCGGCATCATGACGATGTCCGGCTTTCCCTGGGTGAACCCGGCCCAGGACCTAGCGAGATGTCGGGAGCGCTACTACACCTGGTGGGAGAAGATGTTCTGGCCACCGGACGACTTCGGCAACATGACCCCCGAAGCAGAGGAGTGGTTCAGCGGTCAAGGCGGGCGCTATGAAATCAAGCGGGTCATCAAAGAGTTCATCGCCCTGGCCAAGGCCAACGGCATCGCCTCGGTAACTTACGGCAAGGGGACTGCCGGAGGCCCGGCCGGGTGGGAATTGGCGCGGCGGCACCCGGACTGGTTCGTCCAGGATCTGGTCGGTCGGCCGGTGGGGATCTACGACACCTCGGTCTTCGCGCGTTGGGATAACAAGGAGGAGAAGTTCGACCGTGGATGGTGGTACCTGTACCCGGACCTGAGGCGACTGGATACCGTGGATTGGGGTATCGAGCAGCTGCTCAAGTCCACCGACGAGTATGGCTGGGATGGCGTCAGGTTCGACGGCGGCTTTACCTACAACTCAGGTAACGACGAGGTCGCCACCCGCAACATTCGCCGTCTGAAAGAGCGGATCTGGGCGAAGTACCCGCGCTTCGCCTTCGGCGAGAATTACTCCTATACGCTGTCCACAGATGACCCGGCCAGCATCAGCCACTCCACCCGCGAACTCATCACCGCGGGTGGTCACTACATGCACGAAGGCATCCGCCACTGGATGTATGCCTCCAACGGGCGCTACAAGACCTACCGCGACTACTGGGAGAAAGAGAGCGTATCGGCGGACGTCCTGCGGCGGCTGGGCGCGACGTACCACTTCATCTACGACGCGCGCAACAACGTGGCCGGTCAGTACAAGTTTATCCTGGGTACTACGATCGGCGCCCATCCGGTGTACGGCGACAGCGGAATCGTGCCAGGGTGCGCCAACTGGGGTCGGTTCCTGCTACGCTGGTCGGCCTACGTGTGGGATGTCAACCTGCGCAATTGCCCTCCGGGAGAGGTGCGCGTGGACGCCCCGCTGTGGACGGCCGTGAAGAGTCGAGTGATTGACGAGCGCACCGCCGCCACGGTGGTTCACCTGATTGTGCCGCCTACGCGGGAGGAGGTCACAGCAGAAGACGTGCAACTGGGAGAGCCGGCCACCGAGGTGCAGGTGCAGATGCGCGTCCCGGCCGGAGAGCAGGTGGTGCGCGCGGCGGCGATTGCGTCGGAGGATCCGGACGAGGCGCTGCCTTTAGCCCCCACCCGCGAGGGCAATTGGGTGAGCGTGACTGTGCCCGAGGTCCGGTCTTGGACAATGGTGGTCCTGGAGCGGGCGGGCCAGTTCGCTGTCCCCACCTACCCCAAGTTCACCGAGGCGCCCGACCCCGCCCAGGTCAAAGCCGGGGTGGAATCCGGGGCGCCCAGTCTGATCCGCGATCCCCTGCGTCCCGATCTGCCTACCCCCGGCGGGCTGGGCGGCGTGCGACGGCTGGAGATGGAGAATCTCTACCAGACCCAGGCCCAGGTCGAGCGGGACCCCGAGGCCTCGGGTGGTGCCTGCACCCGCATTGACCACACGATGACCAATTCAACGCTCATCAGCCACGCCACCTTCGGGAATGTCACCCCGGGGCGCTATCGCGCCACCTACCGCCTGAAACTCAAGTCCAAGACGGACGAAGCCGGCAAGGCCATCTGGGCCGGCTTCGGGCTGTACGTCATGCTGGGCCCGAAGCAAGTGTGGCTGCGGGAGATCGGGCCTGACGACTTCGCCAGGCCGGGAAAGTATGAGGACTTTACCGTGGAGTTTGATTTCCTGGGCGAGGGCAGTGCTATTAACGTGGCCGCCTTTTGGCGCGGGCAACAGGCGGGAGGCACCGTCTATGCGGATTATGTTACTCTGGAGCAACTTACGGCCTTCAGCGATGAGGCACTGGCGGAGAAACTCCAGTATGTGCAGCGCACGGACCTGGTCCCCGGCGGAGCGGCCGGCCTAGACGTGCTGGTGGTCAATGGACTGTATGGCAATTTGTACCGGCTGCCGGAGTCTCTGGCCGGGTTTGGGCCAGTGGTCGAGTCGCCCCCGGGCGGTCGGGCGAATCCGCAGGAGGGCGCGGCGGGTCATCAAGCCCCGGCGGTGCGCGTGACCAACGCCACCGTGCAGGTGGGGGAGAACGCGGCGACGCTGAGCGGGTATCCCGAATCCCCCGAGGCGCTGTTCGCCTACGACGTGGTCGTGCTGGCCAACGCCGATGCTTCCTGGTTCGGCTTCGCGGGCCGCGCGGCCTTGCGAGACTTCGTGAAGGCCGGCGGCAGCCTTCTGGTGCTGGGTGGGAACTACTCACTGGGACAGGGATACTTCGCCGATACCTACCTGGGTGAACTGCTGCCGGTGACCATAGCGAAGGCGCGGGATGTGCAGCCTGCCTCCCCGCCCCTAACGCTACGACCCGCCCCCACCGGTCTGGCGCGCCATTTGCCGACGGCAGCCTGGCAAGCCGCGCCGGTTCTATACTGGCGGCATCGGGTTACGCCCAAGCGCGAGGCCCAGGTGCACCTGCTGGCAGGGGACGAACCGATTCTGTTCACGGGCACCTACGGCCAGGGGCGCGTAGCGGTATTCACGGGAACTGTGCTGGGTCAGCCCAGCGGTTCCGAGCGGCTCTTCTGGGCCTGGGCCAGCTGGCCCCTACTGCTGCACGATGCTCTCGCCTGGTTGGTGGAATCGCGCGCCTAGGGGCACGCTACCCAAGCGGGCGGAGATTGCAGCTCACAAGCCGCAACCTCCGCCCCTACAGGGGGCGAGCAGAACATAATAGACGCCTTCTGGGAGTAAGGGCCGCGGGGGCCTGGCCCCCTACATCTTTCAGTCAGCACTTGTTGTCAATCCGGAGGTCGTCATGATTCTCTCTTACCTGAAGTCGCTCGCCGTAGCCCTCCTTTTGGCCTCTCTGGCCTTTGGGGCTGAGGCGCAAGCCGAGGTGCGCTTTGAAGGGGCGCAACTGACCGTCCCCGAGGGAGCCGAACGCACTGAGCAATATGTCCAGGTGCCGACAGCGAGGCCGGCCGGGCGCGCCGCCTCGGCGGGCGCCGAGCAGGTGGAGGCCGGACGGTACGCCGTGCAGTTCCGGTTGGCGGCGCCCCGCTTCGGCGTCTCCAATGCGCGCATAGAGTGCATCCTGGAAATTCCTGGGCAAAGGCAGCAGCGCCGGACACTCTACGGTCCCGACTTTTCGACGGAGGTTGGGCCGCTCACAGTGCACTTCGAAACGGTAGTGCCCGAGCCCTCTCCCCTGCGGGTTTACGTGGAGTGGTCAGGCAACGAGGAAAAGGAACTCACCTGGGTGCGCATCTTTGACATTGCTGCAACCCGGCTGGACAAGGGACTCGGGCTCACTCGGGTGCAAGCCAGCAAACTCCTATACTGGCCTGGCGAGGCCGGGGTCATCCAAGTTACGGTGCGCAACTTCACCGACCAGGAAATGAGCGGTAGTCTCACGCTTTCCTTGACCCAGGAGCTGACCCTTAGTCAAGCGCTCCCCCCAGTGCCGGTGACCGTGGCCCCGGGGCAGGAGCAAGCCCTCGAACTGCCGTTTACCTGCGGCGACCGAGAGTATGGCTGCGAGGCTACCGTGACGCTGAGCCAGGGGGAGACGGTTCTGGACAGGCGCAGCGATGTCTTCAACGTCTCCGACAACGTGTGGAAGGTGGCCCTGGGCGCCAGCGGGATAAGCATCATGGGCATGTCCGGCTACTGCACGCCGGAGAGTCTGGCCAACGACTTGCGGCTCTGCCGCGCGACCTATTCGAACTGGTGGGAGAAGATGTTCTGGCCGCCGGATGACTGGGGTGATATGACTCCTGAACGGGAGGAATGGATCAGCGGACAAAGCGCACGCTGGGAGAAGGCCCAGAATATCAAAGACTTTATCGCCCTGAGCAAACCTCACGGCATCAAGGCTATCACCTACGGCAAGCACGGCACGGGAGGTCCGGAGGGCTGGGAACTGACGCGCAAGCATCCGGAGTGGTTCTACACCGACGAGCAAGGGCACATCGTGGGGAGTTTCAACACCTGGGACCTGGCTCACTGGCACGATATCAAACTGCACGTGGACCGAGAAGGGCGCAAACGGTTTGCTTCCGACTGGTGGGGCTCCATGCCCGACTTCCGGCAGCCCGAGGTGCTCGAATGGGGCCTGAAAGAACTCCTGGAGTCCTCCCGCCTATTCGGCTGGGACGGCGTGCGCTTTGACGGGCACTGGACGGCAGGGAATGACGAGCTCTCCACCGCCAATATGCGCCGCCTCAAGGAGGCGATGTGGGCTTACGATCCCCACTTTGTCTTCGGCTTCAACCAGAGTTGGAGTTTTGGCCTGCAGACCTCCTCCACGGCTGGCGGGATGGTGCGCGGATATGAACATGAGCTGCGCGAGTCCCTAGCCGGCGGGGGCATGTACATGCAGGAGGCGATCAATCACTGGGCCTACGGACCGGCCTCGACGCAACGCTACACCTCCTGGCACGACTACGCGACCAAGGAGATCTTGGCGGCCAACGGAGTGCGCGATCTGGGCGGGACGTATCACTTCATCTATGCCTCCTGGAACCTCAACCCGGTCAATCGGCTCTACAAATTCGCGCTGGGAACCGCTGCCGGCATCCACCCGGTGTACGGAGACCACATGAACATGCCCGGCTGCCCCAACTGGGGACGCTTCCTCACCCGCTGGTCCGCTTTCGTGTGGGATCTGAATCTGAGGCCGCTCGCGCCTGACGCGGTGACCGTGGAGTCGGGGAAAGCCCTGTGGTGGCGGGAGTGGCTCAAAGAACGGGTAGCCGATGCCACGACCCGGCATGTGATCGTTCACTTGCTCAACCCGCCGGATGACGACGCTATCGGGAAAGACAACAACCTGCTTGCCGCTCCGGCCACGCAAGTGACCGTGGCCGCCCGCATTCCTGCCGGGCAGGAACTGGCCCAGGTGTTCTTGCTGGATCCCTCGGCCGAGCCGCAAGCCCAGGCCCTGCCCGCCAAGGTGGAGGGCGGAGTGGCGCAGGTGACTGTGCCGCAAGTGTCGTTGTGGAGCATGGTAGTGTTCGAGTTTCACGGCCAGTTCCCTGTCCCGCCGCCTCCGCCTCGTTTCACTGAACCTCCCGATCCGGTCAAGGTGGAAGAGGGCCGCCGAGGCGCGGGCATGCCGCTGGGGTTTGACCCGCTCAAGCCCAGCGAATTGCCCGGAGGCCAAAAAACACGTTGGGTGTTCGAGACCAACACCGGCTTCAACAGCGTGCCGGCCCGAGGCGCGGATGACCCCAAGGCGGGAGACGGTCTGGCGCAGATCCGGGACGCCGGAGAGAAAAGCGTGTACGTGGGCCGTACCTGGATGGGACCGCTCCCCGCCGGGAAGTACATGGCGCACCTGCGCATTCGCCTGGACGACGCAGCCAACCCGCCCCGGCGGCAGCACCTGCAGATGCGGGTGCTCATTCACGGGATCATAGACACCAACGTCAACTTCGGGACGCCCGACTACAACTACCCGGCGGAGCGCACCTTCGTCACCGACAACGAGTACCACGACTACGACATTGCCATCGAGTGCCCGAAAGACGGCCTCGCCCCCTGCCTGATTGGGATTGCGGCGACTCCGGAGGAGGGTGACCACCGCTTCTTCCTAGACCGGATCGTGATGGACCAACTGGAGCGCTACACCGACGCGCGGCAGGCGGAAACGGTGCAGATGACACCTCCCGCTGCCCTACGACTAGGCGGCGCTCCCGGCCTGGATGTGCTCGTGGCTAAAGGCTGGACCTGGGACACCTACGGGCTTGACCGGGTGCTCACCGCTCTCACCGAGCCGGAGCGGGTTACCGAAATCTGGTCGAATACCGGAGAGGCGATAGACTTCCCCCAGAGGTACGAGGACGTGTACAAGCATGACGTGGTAATCCTCTGCAACGTGGGGGCCTTTGGTATCCAGTATGAGGGGCGGAAGATCCTCAAGGACTTCGTGGAGGCGGGCGGTGGACTCATCGTGCTCGGGGGCCTCTACACTTTGGGCCAAGGGAATATGGCTCAGACCTACTTTGAGGACCTGCTGCCGGTACAACTGACCGACAAGCGCGAGGTGGAGCGCGCTGCCTCGCCGCTGCCGCTGAAGCCGGGACAGAGCCCGCTCGTGCGAGGACTGCCGGCCGCGCTGTGGGCCGAAAAGCCGGTCGTCTTCTGGCGGCACATCATCGCTCCGCGTCCGGAGGCTACCGTTGCCTTGTACGCCGGGGAGGAGCCGATGCTTCTTACCCGCCAGGTGGGCCGGGGGCGAG
The DNA here is from genome assembly GCA_937928475.1 of uncultured bacterium. Lineage (GTDB taxonomy): Bacteria > Armatimonadota > Zipacnadia > Zipacnadales > Zipacnadaceae > Zipacnadum. The sequence goes on from CALFVE010000280.1 coordinate 8,945, forward strand.
TCGTCGTGTTCACCGGCGCCGCCTTGGGCGACAGACGCGGGGAGGAGTTGCCTTTCTGGCAGTGGCGAGGCTGGCCGGTTCTGTTGGGCGAGGCCGTGAACTGGGCAGCCGGGCAGTGAAGGTTGTGCGCCCACAGTCCGCATACGTCGGGGAGGTGTGCTTGATGTATCGCCTGCTTGTCTTACCGCTGCTGCTTGCGACCGGCCTGGTCGCTACAGCCTGCGCCTTCGCCGCGCCTCGTCCTGCTTTCCTGGCTCTCACTCCGGCCGACGGGGAGACCTACGGGCGCGGCGAGGTAGAGTATGTGCCTCCGCAGGTGGAGCAAGTATTGCAGGAGCGGGGCTGGGAACGCGGTTGGCACGCGGGCTGGAAGGACCTGACCCTGGACTACCTCAAGCAGTTCGACGCAGTCATTTTGTATGACCTACCCGGCTCCGGGCCCGAAGGGCCGCCCGCCGAAACGGTCAAGGTCCTCGACTTGCTACGGCGTTACGTAGAGGAAGGCGGCGGTCTTTGGCTGGCGCAGGCTCCTTACTGGGCCAAGAAGGCGCCTACCGCCAACGCGCTGCTCGCGCCAATGGGCGCACAGGTCTACAACGAACTAGTCAAAGACGAGGCCAACACGGTGAAGATCAAGTCGGGCCTCTCCTTCGGCTGGACCGACGCTGTCACCCGTTCTCCCCTCACTGAGGGTGTCGCCGGGCTGTTCTACGGCGAGGATTTCTTTGAGCCTGCCTCACCGAACACCAATCCCCTCGAGGTGAGCGAGGAGTGGCAGGTGGTGGTCAGGGCTCTGCCTACCGCCGCCAGTTTCAAGGTCGCGGTCGGCTCCTCCGAGCTCACCGGGCCTGGCCAGTTTGCCTCGGCCCCGGTCCTAGTTGCTGCGCGAGAATGGGGCAAGGGGCGAATTGTGGTGTGGCCGATGGCGCTTACCTACACACTGCTGGACGGCTACAGCCCGCTCTTAGATAACGGGATCGTGATGGAGGGCCAGGTGGGGGAACGCCGATCGGACGGCGCTCGGCTCTGCTACAACTTGCTGGAGTGGCTGATGCAGCCTTCGCTAACTCTGCCCGGCTGGGGCGGCTTTGTCTATCGCCCTATCCCCCCGCGCACGCTGGAGAGCGAGCCCGGCTTTATCCCGTACGACTGGACCAACTACCGCCCCGTCCGGCCCATGTATGACCACGCCTACCTCGGCTTGGTCGGTGCCATGAGCAACCTCTCGCGAGGCAGGTCCTCGCCCGAGGAACTCATCGCCGCGGCGAAGACTGCGGGGTACGAGTTTGTGATCTTCACCGAGGACCTGGGAGTGCTCAGCAAGGAGAACTGGGAGCGGCTGGTGACGGTGTGCAGGGCTTCCTCGGACGCCCAGTTCGCCGCCTTCCCTGGGATGTACTACAAGACCCAATGGGGGCAGGAGTTCATCGTCTTTGGCCTGGTCGGCGATCTTTCCTACCCCCTTGCCGACTGGACGACGCAAGTGGACGGCGAGACGCGCCTGCTGGAGAACAATGCCCTCGTGCGGGGTCTGTCAGTGGTGCCGGCCATCGCCATGGTCTACCCCAGCCGGAACCCGAATCCCCTGCGCACCAACTCGCAGTTCTACGGCTTCGCCACTCATACGTATGAGGCGGGCCGGTTGGTGGACGAAGCCTTTCAGCCCTACCTGGAACTGCAGCGGGAGGGGCTCAGGCTCTTCCCGCTGGCGGTGCACTTCGTCAAGGAGGCCGGCGAGGTAGCAGCCGCCCGCGCGGACGGCCTCCAGACCTACATCCGTGCCCGCTCCCTGGACACCGTGCCGCGTTCGGTGGAGGGCTTCACCAGCGCGCCCTACAACGAGCCGCAGTGGGTGAAGCCCGCCTTCGTCTCTTCCGGCCCCGAGATTCAATGGCTGTGGGCCGAAAACTGGGGCACCAGCGATCAAGCCCTGCCCGGCAACCAACGCTTCCGCTTGCAGATTATGGTCACGGCGCCCGCCGGCCTGCGCGAGGTGCGCGTGTATGACAACGCCCGGCTGTGGCTGCGCTTTCTGCCCCGCGGCGAGCGCAGTTTCACCAAACAGATTGACAACTGGCACGACCAGCAACACAGTTACGTGGTAGAGGCGATAGACCTGCAAGGCGGGCGTGCACTTTCCTGGGACCGGGACACGCAGGTGCAGGAAGTCTGCCATGCGATGTGCGGAGACAACTGGAACGACATGCCTACCGGCAAGTACCGTCATATCACCGCCGGCCCCGACGCCGGAGCCCCCGTCCACCTGCGCGGCACCGAGATGGTGGCCCCGCTCGTTCCCACCGCGGAAGTCTGGAGGTATCCGTTTCTTCCCAACTACGAGGGCGGCGGCTACAACTACGCGACTCAGAAGCGCAGTGGAATTGTTACCCGCTTCGGCTGGATTGTGGACTACGCCCTCGACTACCGCTACACCGGCCCCGGCTGGCCGGGCGGAATCTACGACAAGTACGCCCTGGTGCCCAACCCCTGGTTCCGGGGCACACTCCGGCACTATCTGATCATGGGGGCCACTCCCAAACCCAACTGCGAGGTGCTGGAGGGCGACGTAACCTTTATCCAGGACACCCCAGCCAAGGCGACCCCCGGCTTTGTGGATGCTTTTCTGACTAACCTGCTCGACCAGTATGCCGTGCCCTCCAACGACGGCACCACGGTGGAAGTGGGGCCGTCTACGCCGCCGCCCAGCAAGTCTGGAGTTCTGCCGCCGAACGGCTACGTAGCAACCTTCCCGGCCTTGGCGGCGCTGGTTAACCTGGGCGAGGAACCCAAGACTTACAACCTCCTCGGCCCCGCCCACCGGGCATGGGTCGGCATGGCTGAGGCGGGAAAAACCATTCCGGCTGGCACGCGAGAGACTTGGCGCCTGCTGTGCCTCAGCGGCGGGAGAGATAACGACTGGGTAGAGCGCGTGCGCAAACAGATGGGCCTCGTAGGCGAGCCGGCCTACCAGGTGAAGGCCCGGGCCGGTAGCGTAGTGAGTACCCGCTTCTTTTTGCGAGTCAGAACCGAGGAAGGGGGATTTCGAGGCGTAATCACGCAGAGTGACTTGCCCTTGGTTCTGCCGGTGCTGGTGGAAGGTCTCAACCCTAACTGGTCGGCGGGAATCTGGTATCGAGGCAAGAACACGCTGCTCACTCCGGAGTGGCGGCTGGACCCCTGGCGCTTGGAGATCGTGCCTCGACCCGGACAGGATCAGATTCTACCCGTGGCGGCCTTCCGAGCCGGAGGCCCCTACGGTTACGCCCCCGATTCGCAGCCGAATTGGTCCTGGGTGACGAACGGCGTCGGCTTCCTGACCGTAGACTCGCAGGAGAAAGATCGCGACGTCTTCATCGGCAACCTGGCGACCTGCGATAATCCGGAGGTCCGCCTCACCTTTCTCCGCAACCCTGGACGCGCGTACGTGGTCGTCCATAATCCTTCGGGACGCACCGTAACTACCACCGTGCGGCCGGGGAAAGGCTTCGACCTCTACGGCAACTGGCGCAAGGAAGTAGTGGTTCCGCCCGGCCGTTCCGTGGAGGTCGAAGTGCCCTGAGCACGGCCGCACACAGGCTCACCGGGGAAAGCGGTATGCCGTAAGGGCGCCGCTCGCGCTGCGCCTGCAATACCGAGGAAGGCAACTGATTGTGCGAGGCGCTCGCGACGTCTGCTTCGGCCGCTACTCCAACTGGAGGAGCCGGATGGCGTTTTCTCGGCTCACCTTGTCGAAGACCTCCTGGCTGATCCGCTGGGTGTCTCGCCACTCCCGCAGGAGATCAATCATCGGTAAGGGCATGTCGGGGAAGCACAAGTCGGTGCCGAAGAGCAGGCGGTCCTGGAACTCCGTTAGGAACCCGGGGCCATAGTCGGGGTCGCGGGAAAGGGCATTCCAAGGACCTTCGTCCGAGAGGTCGCCGTAAAGGTTAGGATAGCGTCGAAAAAGTTTCGGCACGACACCCTCCTCCTTGATTGGCCCGGTGGGGCGCCGCCCCACCTGCTTTCCCCCCGGGGCAAAGACGAAGGCCCGCTCGCCGGGCGTCTCCAGGCGCCCGATCTCCGACCAGAACACCGGCCCGTGTCCCAGCAGGATGAGATCCGGAAAACGCTGCAAGGTGTGCTCCAGTTGGGGCAGGCCGGGGTCGTCGTACAGGCCGAAGTCGCCGGTCAATTGATCCGAGCCGTCGAAGATCACCGGCAAGCCCACGTCCTGCGCGTGCTTGAACAGATTCTGGACCAGCGGATGCATCATGGGCAGATTGGGCATGACCTCGCCCAGGCCTTTGCAGCCCTGGTCGCGGTAGTAGCGCAACACGTCGCCGAGCGGGGCATCGGCCGAGTTGGTCAACGCCCGCGGGTCCACGTTGCAGAAGGGGATAAAGCGGTCCGGGTACTCAGCCGCCATGTCGAGGATGTCCTCGTTGGCCTGGGGGAGGTAAATCTCGGGACTGACGATCGGCAGCAAGGCCCCGCGCTCAATCCCGACCTGGTCGTAGCGCTCCAGTACCTGTTCAGCCGTGGGGAACTGAACCACGAACGGCGGGCACCTACGGTAGGCGTGGCAGTGGATGTCTATGAACATGGTCAGTCTCCTCCGGCTGGGGTTAGCATGGCAGCCAAGTGTCGCCCTGCCGCCGAGGCGCTCATCGCAGCGTCGCCATAGAGGCTCACCCCCGGTCGGCTCTCCGCGTTCGAGCGGCCGATCCAGGGTGAATAGCCTTCGCGCGGCGCAACCAACCATGCACGACTGACAAGGCGCTAGAGTTTCTGCACCATGTAGTGATAGCCGGTAAGCCGGCGAAAGCCGTGCTTCTCGTAGTTGCGGCGCGCGGGGAGATGCTCCTCGTTGTCCCCCACGATGACCACGGCGTGGTCCATCCCCTCCGCTCGGAAGCGAGACAGCACGAAGTCTAGCATGGCCGAGCCGAGGCCCCGGCCCTGATGGTTGCGGGCCACGCCGTTATAGCCCACCGTGCCGCGCTTGCGCGCCGGGTCAATGACGTAGGAGCAGAAACCGACCACTTCGCCGCCGTGCTCGGCGACGAAACTCCGCGTCTTTTCAGCCTGCAGGTAGGTCAGTATGGCGTCTGACAACCACTCGGCCCAAGGTCTCCCACCGATGACGCCAAACTCCCTCTCCAGCAGGGCATCGTCGCCCCCGCTCCAGATCTCGCCGATGATCTCGCGCAACCGGTGCGCGTCGCGCTCCGGGTCGAAGGGTCGGAGTGTGAATTCCTCTGTCTGGGACTCGGTCATGGTGCGACCACCTCCTACCGGTAGTGCCGGGCCTCGCCCCGGCAGCGCCAGCCTACTTCGCCGAAGTCACCGGCACTCCCTCTTGACGAAAGGGCGTAGGAAGGGCCGCCAGGCGGGCCGCTTGACCGCGCGGCGGTGGTGCTCCTATGATGCCGCTGGGCGCCCCGCACCGGGCCGCTCGCTAGCAATTGGCGCCTGTATTTTGCTGCCACGGGAGGACCACCGATGCCCACCTGGACATCCATCCGTCTAGCCCTCTTGCTCTCGGTGACCTTGCTCCCGCAGGGAGCGCAGGCGGCGCGGCAGAACCTGGTTGTCTTCTATGATACACACTACAGCGTCCGCTACGGCGGGGACCCCGAGCCGGCCCTGCGGTACTTCCAGGCCCAAGGCTTCCGGCACTTGGACACGCCAGGCTTGCTGGCCTGGATTGAGCATACGATAAGAGAGGGTCAGGCGCCTGCTTCCGCCGTGGTGCAACTCAGCGACATCACGCCCACGCCGCTGGTGCGGCCGTGGGATGAGACCTCGCCCCTGTATCGCTACTGCCACGCCGGCGGGCGCTACGTGGCCCCCGCGGGCAATCCCCTGTATGCCTTTGAAGATGAGACCGGCTTCGCGATCAAAAATCAAGGCCAGGAGACCCCCGCTGACCGGCGTTACCTGACCAAAGTCTTCGGCATTGACTACGTCTACGGCCTGACCGGCCAGGGCAAGCGGCTTACCGCCGCCGGCGAAGCCTGGGGGCTGGGCGCTGAGCAGACCTGGCTCCGCTATCTGCTCACTGGCTACCCACTCAAGGACGTGACGGTGAGCCTCGTCCAGAGTGAGGACGATGTCGCCTCTCTCGTCTGGTTGAAAACAGTCAACCCCGCGCATCTCCACTCCGGCCTGGTGGGCCTGGTGGTCGCCCTGAGCGGCTACGAACCGCTCCTGGAGG
>CALFVE010000281.1 GCA_937928475.1 uncultured bacterium
CAGGTTCTCGCCCACCTCCCAGTCTTTCACGTCCCCCGCTGTGCCCAGCATAGCGGACAGATGCCCCCCGGCGGAGGCGCCCCAGGCGGCGAAGCGGTCGGCATCCAGCCCATATTCCTGCGCGTGAGCCCGCAGCCAGCGGATCGCGGCCTTGCAGTCCTGGATCTGCGCCGGCCAGAGGGCCTCTTGGCTCAGGCGATAACTGATGCTGGCCACCGCGTAGCCTCTCGGCACCAGCCGCAGCGCCGGCGTCCCCTCCTTGCTGCCGGCCCGCCAGGCTCCGCCGTGAATCCACACCACCACCGGCAAGGCGCCCGGGGCCTGCTCCGGGAGGTAGAGATCGAGCAGCAGGGCGCGGTCGCCCACCCGAGCGTACTCCAGATTGCGCAGCAGCCGTACCCCCGGCGGCAGGGCCGGCGGCCCGGGCGCTGGCGGCGGCTGCGCCTGGACCTGGCAGCCGGTGAGGAGAAGAGTCACGACTAGCGAGATGATGAACACCTGGATCTCGGCAGCACTCATCATCGTGCGACCTCCTCGGGATGCCCACGTTGACACATGGCAAGAGACGCTCCCGAGGCCCGCGGGATTCCCCTGACCGTGAGCGCTTACCCCTGGAGCTCTCGCCTCCCCAGAATACCAAACTCGCTCAAGCCAACACTCCCGGCTCTCACGTTCCGCTTTCCACGTTCCACTCTCCACTTTCTGCTGCCGTCAATCCACGTAGACCGGCGTGCCTACGGCGACCATGTGATAGAGCTTTTCGGCGTCGGCGCGGTGCTGGCGGATGCAGCCGTGCGAGGCAGGGGCGCCCAGGTACGGGTAGAAGCCGGGGGAAGTGGCGTGGATGCCGTGACTGCCCGAACTGGTGATGGCCATCCACCAGCGCATGGGGACGTCATACATGCGGCTGTAGGCGTTGGGGTCCTTGTAGAATACCCTGCCCATGGCGCCGCGCCGACCACCGGAACCAGGGCGCATGTCCGGCGTCGAATAGGGGGCGCGCGCCGTGGAGACGATGCTGATCCAACGCAGGCGGTTGTCTTCGTAGTACCACAGGCGCTGGCGGCGCTTGCTGACCACGATGAAGGTCCCGCGCAGGCCCTCCGCTTCTTTGGGGCGGAAGTTGACCCCGCGCTCGGCCTCAGCAATGGTCCGCCCGGCGGCGTCAAACCCGGCGATCCTGATCACGAAGCCGGCGGCGTCAATCCAGGGGACCGTCCACCGGAAGTAGCCCTCATTAGGGATCTTGTCCGTGATCAGGTTGCTGAAACTGCCGCGCTCGCGGCCACCTAGACGGGTCAAATCCCCGTAGTAAAACAGACGCACGGTCTGGATGGGGCCGACGGTCAGCCAGCGGATGGTGACGGGGTTGCCCTCGGTCCATTCCTCATCCAGCGCCGGGCTGAAGAACTTGAGGGCGGGCTTGAGCGGGACGCCGGTGATGATATCGCTGGCCAGGGCTCCTTCGTGCACCAAGGTTGGAGGAACAGGGGGAGCCTCCGCCCCGCGCGGATTGACATCGGCGAGCAGAGGACTGCCTAGGCTTAGCAGGACAACCGCGACGACCCCCACACCGCGGGTGACTGGTTGTACACGCACCGACCGAACCTCCCTCGCTGCCAGGCGGCGGTGATATGCTGGCAGCAGGCTTATTATACCCAGTTCTCCCGCGGCAAAGCCACTTAGTCCGCGCTTATCCGCCGTTCTCCGCGGCTGGGGCGGCACCCCCCTCCTCCCCCTCCACGCGCTTGAGCGTTCGCTGCCGGCGCTCGTCGTGCAAGGCCAGGCCCAAGCGTTGCCGCGCCTCGGGCGCCAGGTCGTGGAAGAAGCCCGACTCATCCAGGCGCAGGGCCCGCGTGTAGGCCTCCCCATACGAGGACAGATGCTCCACTTTGACCTCCTCGTGGTGGAAGAGCACGTAGGAGAGAGCGCCGGCAAGCGGCGCCTCCCCCCATTGCGAATCGCCCGCCCGCATGATCATGTCCTTGGCCTGCTCCCGCGCCCCGCTGGTGATCACGTTATTCAGCCACTCCCAGGCGTAGTTCCGGCTGTAGTAGCGCGCCACTTCCCCGGCCCGGCTTTCCAGCGCTGGATCGGTAGCCAGGGCCAATAGGATCATGCAGCGCAGAATCCGGGCCTGGGTGTCAGTGTGCTTCTGCCAGAAGAGCCAGCGCCGGGCCCGCCGAACCTTGCGAGCCACCGCCTCCGCCCGTTTGCGCACGGGATTGGTCATGCGCAGGCGGCGCACCATATTCTCAGTCCAGGCCTCAATCTGGCTCAGGGCCTGCTCGACCTGGAGCCGCGCCCGTTCGTCCCGTCGTTCGACTTCTGTACCCGACATCATCAGACATCACCCTCACTGGCAACCGGCGCCTCAACCGCACTCGTCACGCTGGGGAAAGCCCAACCCGCTCGGACGAGCACCGTCACCAGCAGGTACAGGCCCAAGCCCAGGAGTAGGACGGCAGAGAAACCGAAGAACTTGGCGAGAATCATGGCAAATACGGAGCCCGCGACCGAAGTAAGGCCGTTGACTCCCCACATCCAGGGCACGGCCTCGGGGCTACGCAGGGCCAGCAACCGCAGGCCGCTGGGAAACAACACCCCCATGGCCGCGGCCAGCGGCAGCAGGGCCGCCATGGTGATGAGACTGCGCCACTCAATTCCCAAAAAAAGCGTCCCTCGCATCAGCGAGGGAATGAGAGCCATCAGGATCACTCCGTAGGCCACCACCGCCCCCGCCACCAGGGGGAGGAACCGAGACAGGTCCTCAGCCGCCCAGCGCTGGCTGTACAGACTCCCCAGGCTCCCGCCCAGAAGCAAGGCGAAGAGAATCACCGACAGCGACAACACCGGGTAGCCCAGGTACAGAATGAGTTTCTGGATCAGGCTCACCTCAACCAACATGAAGCCCATCCCCAGCAGCGAGAAATAAGTGACCTGCGAGGCAAAGGCGCCCGGGGAGTGCCCTTCCTCGCGCAGACCGGGCCAGGCCCCGACCGACAGGACGAGGACAGCGACCAGCGCGCATACCGCCAGCGCCCAGAACTGCCTCGGCAAGCCCCAACTTAGGTCCACCACGAAGGGCTTATCGTCGGGGCAAGGCAGGAAGTTGAGGCTGTCCCGGGCGCCAGGCGCCGCCGCGCGGTTTACGCCCTCCACGAACTGCCGGGGGGTCAGGGGGGCCTTGCGAACCTCAGAGAAGGGGAACTGCTCGATGGCCCCCGGAAAGTAGACAGGCACCTGACCCCAGGCCACCGCCTGCTTGGCCAGTTGCCGGGCGCGCTCGGGGCTGAGGGGGCGCTTGGTCATGAGCAAAAGGTGCCGGTAGGGTCCCGCCAGGGGAGCCGTGGCCCCGACGTCTACGACGGCCAAGTAGCGCGCCGCCTCTTGCGAGTTCACCCCGGCCTGCCGCTGCACCGCCAGCCAGGCGGTGGTGAAGGCGCGCAGCAGGATTGGAGGCTGCTGGCAGATGAAGGCCAGCGCGCCGTTGTCCGTGAGATGCTGGAAGTAGAGTTCGAAGGCCTCGGTGGTGTTGGCGTAACTCTCCACCAGGGCCAAAGAATGAGAGGCGGTGGTGGCCGTTTTGGTCAAGGCCATGTAAATCAGATCGTACTGCTTGCCTGAGCGGCTCAGGTTGCTGCGCCCTTCGTCCACCTGGATGTTGACGTTGCTGTAGTCATACAGGGGGCCGCAGAAATTGCGATAGCGCCGCACGATCTCGGGGATAGAGGGATTCAGTTCTGCCCCGTCTATTTCCCGCGCACCTACCGCCAGGGCAAGAAGCACGTCCAGCCCGCCACCCGGCCCAATCAGCATCACCCGCTGGGGCCGGAAGGCGCGGAAGGGATACATGCCCAGGAAGCCGGCGTAGGTCTCGGCGAAGCCCTGCAGGTTGCCCTGGAAATGGATCATGTTGGTGGGCACTTCGCCGTCGGTGAAGACTAACAGATCGTCTTCCGGGTAGAACTTGCCATCGGAGCGGGCGTACTGCACCACGTCGGTGCGCGCGAAGGCATTCCAGGCGCTGTGCACAATCCGCGCCGGATGGAAGCGGTCTCCCAGTTCCTGATACAAAGGCTTAGCCAGCGGCCCGGCTTCGGGCGGCAGGTAAGGCAGGTCCACAAGACGGTGGGCGAGGTTCTGTTGCAGCAGGACTCCGAGCCCCAGCGCCAGCAGGACGCTGCCTGCCACCAGCCAGCCTCGCCGCGCCCAGACGGCGACCAGCAGGGCTGCCAGTCCCGCCACCAGCCCACAGACAACCGCAGCGTTGACGCCGCCCACCGCCTGCAAAACGGCGATGACGCCGATGGCCCCCAGCGCCGCTCCCACCAGGTCGGCGAAGTACAAGTAACCGCTGGCCGCGCTGTATTGGGCGAAGAGGT
>CALFVE010000282.1 GCA_937928475.1 uncultured bacterium
GACATGTGCTCAGGGCATTTATGTCGGCCAGGGCCCAGCTTAACATACTAGAGTCTCAATCCCTTGTTCATCAGGGCGGAGTTTCGGACATAGCCCGCCTGAGCGGGCTCTCGCAAAGCTCTTTCTGGCCACCGCGTCTCAATCCCTTGTTCATCAGGGCGGAGTTTCGGACACAGAAGAAGGCAGAGGCAGATCGCGAGGCCCTATTCCGCGTCTCAATCCCTTGTTCATCAGGGCGGAGTTTCGGACCCTACCTTTTCTCACCTCCCTACAGGACTGGGCTCGCCAGCTGCTCTGCGGAAACCCCTGGGCTCTGCTTTTCGCCGCGGCGTTAGCGGCTTCCTCCCGCGCTCGCCAAAATTGGAAGAGCCAATCCCCAAGCCGGCAACGCTGCGCCGAAGGCGGGCGGAAACCGGGGGCGCTTCGGGCCCCAGGGGAGGTTTCCGCCGCGGCTCACACGATATAGACGTCCGGCTCCCACCAGGGTTCCGGTCCGGGGGCAGCCAGCCGCAGGACTTTGCGGGCACAGGCCTCACAGACCGGGTACAGCCGCAGGCTATCCTCCTGAGGATCCACGACCGCCCGGAGACGGGCCAGCAGCCACTCCCTATGCTGCGCGTCTACGCTGACCTCGAAGACTGAATACTGGACGCGATCGCCGTAGTCCTCCAGGATGCGGGCCAGCCGATAGCGTCGCCGGTCATCGGGGGTATCATAAGCCACTAGCCATCTGTCCATCGCTGTCACTCGGAGGGAGCGGCCCTTGGCGGGCGGACCAGCGCCAAGGGCGAATTTCCTCTTCACTGCCTCGATAGACCCGGGCCAACTGCTCTATCTGGGCTTTGAGGGCCTCGCGGAGGTTTAGGTGCGCCAAAGTGCGCTCCCATTCTCGGAAGAAGCGACGTAAGGCCTCGTCGCACATGCGCACGCCGCCTTCCGGGTGGGGGGAAAAGTCGCGGGGCTGCAAGATACGCAGGTTGAACAAACGCAGTGCCAAGCGGTCCACCACCGGGGCCCGAAAGACCTCTACCAGGTCCAAGGCGAGACTGGGATGGCCGTAGGTCTCGCTGTGCAGGAACCCCAGCCAGGGATCAAAGCCGTAGGCATCGAGCAGGGAAGTGAGCAGGTTGGTGACCAAAGTGTAGCCGAAGGAGAGCACCGCGTTGACGGGATCAGGCGGCGGGTGGGCTCTTCGGCCCGGGAAGCAAAACCCCTGAGCCTTGAGCATTTCCCTGAAGGCCTGCCAGTAGCGCGCGGCGGCACGACCTTCAACGCCCAAGAGAGCAGGGAGGTTGGCCGCCTGATGCAAAGCAGGGGCGAGTTGCGCCAGCGCTTCCGCCGCGCCTTCCACGACGAGTTGGGGGCCGGGGGAGTCGGAGGCGTGGCGGATGAGCACCTGGCGCTGGTTTTCCAGTTTGGCGGCGAGCAGGGCACGGCTCTGGCGGAGGGCGAAAGTAGGGTCGCGCTCCTTGTCGTATTGCGAGCGGCGCAGCAGAAGGTTGCGGGAGGAGGGAGGCGTGAGTTGTCCCAGCAGCCGGCCCTGGGCGGTAAGGAAGGCCGTTTCCACCCCCGCCTGAAGGAGTGCGCAAAGAGCAGGGGTGCTGATGCTGACCGTATTCAAGACCAGCACCGAATCGAGGTGGGCGAGTTCCACCTCGAGCAGTTGCTGACCGTCTTTTTCGACGATCAGGCTCTGCCCGCTTCGGCTCACTACGGCTCCGGGTTCCACCACGTAGAGGCAGGCCATGGTTCTACTCGGCCCAGCGGCGCAGTTGTTCGAGGCACCAGTCACGGTGGGCGGGCGTGGTGCAAGTGGTTATCAGGCGGAATTCCAAGCCCTTCCCCCCGTCGCCGTGCACATAGTGAATCTCGTTGAGGCTAGGGGCGCCCTGGCTCTTGACGCGGCTGCGGACGGAGGTGTTGACAAAGCGCACGTTCTCCACAGAGCGGACCCAGGGCAGGCGGGCGAGACGCTCGGCAACCTGCTGGCTGCCCTGGGGGGCATGGGCCATTTCCGCCTGGGCGAGGCGCAGTTTATCTTTGGGCGGCAGGTCGCAAGCTGGTGGCTCTTCCCGGCCCACGGGAGGCACCAGTTCGAAGCCCTGATGCATCAGCTCCAGGACGGGGCTGAGGCTCACGTATTCCTCGCCGTCAATCTGCTCGCGATCCAGCAGGGGCCACAGCCGGCTTTGCCGCTCCTCATGGTCGAAGTCGCGGGCGGGGGCAAGATTCTCCTCGGAGAGGCGGCGGAAGAGCGGGTAGTGCTGTATCCACAGGCTGCGGTCGAAGTCCACAGGCAGCGGCGGCATCTCAATGCAGTGGGTGAAGCGCTCGAAGAGATAGACCACGGGGACTTTGAGGACCTGGCCGATGAGCCCGGCGAAACTGATCTGGGCTTTGTAGCCGCCGGTGGCATCAATGAGGCGCAGAGCGGTGGGCGCGCGGCGCTGGGCCTCCTGCAGATGCTTGGCCGCGAGTTTGACCAGGGAGCGCAGGCCCTGGTGGGCGAAGCGACGGGGATCCGCATCCGTGAGGTCGGGGACCTTTTCCCAGTTGACCTCTTTCACCGGCGACCATTTGCTAAAGTACAGGGTCAGGGCGCGACCGCACCATTGCCCCTCGGCGGTGTCCGAGACCAGAAACTGGAGGCCCGCCGGAGGCTGGGTGCGCCCCGCGGAGAGGTCCTGGCCGGCCAGCAGGTTAGCGATGGAGTTGATCTCGGCCCCGCAGAAGCGGTCGTTGGGGTCTCGCTGGCGGAGCCAGGCGACCGCCTGCTGTTCTGAGGGGAGTTGGTGGTCGGACAGATTAAGGTCGCGGCGCAGGTTGGTCAGCAGGGACGTACCGACGGTAGCCAAAACGTAGGTTTTCACGGCGAGACCTCACTGGTCTAGATTGGGCGGCAGCACGGCGGGGACGGCCAGCGTATAGCAGCACTGAATAGCCTCGGGGAAGCCCGGGGCCACCCCGGCGACCGCGCGACCGTAGTACGGTCGGGGCGGGCCGTTGGTGAGGAAGACAGCGCCGGGCTCTAGTTGGATGAGGGGACGCTTGAAGGGGTAGCCGCCCCCGGCGTGTTCACCGAGTTTTCCGTATTTGAGGCGTACGCGCCAGCGGCCTCGGGTAGGATCGTGCTGGGCAGGGCAGTAGCTGGAAAGCGAGACGAAACCGTTGGCGCCGGGGAGGTCGCCGAAGCCGTTATAGGGCTGCATCTCAACGACCTCAAAGGCACCGGCCCCCACCGAACGGTCGCGTCCGAAGCCGAGGGGGGCCAACTCCGCCAGCATTTGCGGCACCCTGTCAGCCCACTCATCATCCGCCCGCAGGTACAGGGAGAGCAGGTCGCCCTGGGCCAGTACCTCCATGTCCGTGAGGAAAAAGTTGCCGCCTTCGTCGTCCCGCAGGCCCGTGGTAGTGTCGGTGTGGCGACTGATGGCAGCGTGGGGAATCTGCCACGGAACCCAAGGGTCGGGCGCGGGCTGCCAGTCTCCTCCCGCCCCACTCCGGAGGGCGGAGAAGTCCTCCAGAGAGACAAACAGGCTCTTGCGTCGCGCCCGCATGGCGGCGTAATCGGCGGGGGACCGCGCCTGGCTGAGCGGCACGGGCAAGAGGGGCCGAGGCAGCAGGTCGCCGGGGAAACCGTCCGAGAGCACGAAGGGAGGAGATCCCTGGCGGAAGGGCTCTAGGAACTCCTGGACTGCCCTCTCTCCGTACTTGCGGGCCACGTGCCAAGCGAGGTGACCGAATACCGTGTCCGACTGCCAAGGCGTCCCCAAGGGAGAAAGCAGCCTGATCTTCACGCGGTAGTCTGTCACCGTCTACTTCACCTGCGCTGCTTGCCGCCGAAGGAACTCGTGCATAGGGGTCTGCCCGTCTTCGCCTACGATGAGCACCTCGCCATACCCCCGGGAGCCGGAACCGCCCAAGTAGTGCTTGGACAGCAGTTCGAAGCCCTCGGCAAGGAACCTATAGTACTCGGCTTCGTTGTCACCCTCGAAAATACGCAGCGAAAAGGAAAAGTCAAAGTCGCTGCCGGCCGGGATGCGCTCCATGGTGCGGGGCCCGATACGCCCGTAGGCGAGGCCCTTGTTGCGGTCAATGAGCACCTCAGTCTTGTGCTCCGAGTCCACCCCGGCCCTTTCCCAGATCTCGCGAGTGTGGGAGGTCGGCTGGGCATCGCGGAAGACCAGGCGCGAGGGGCTCTGAATCCTTTTCGCGTCGCCGCATCCAAACAACTGGCATACTAAGCATTCCCCGCACTTACAAGGAAGCCCGCTCTCCTGGGTGTCTTTCGAGTACTTCGACTCCAGTAACGAGCGGATCTTGCCCTTCACCGACGACCCTGGTACGTAAGGCAGGTGGGTAATAGGGTGCCGGATGATTGGGTTCTCCGCTTCACCAATCCCGACGATCTCCTTCGACCCGCCGATCCGCAGGCCACTTCCCAGCACCTTCAGCACTCCTCTGAATTCTCGGATGCCGGCCAGTTTCATTTTGTTGCCTCCTCTTTGTCGCCAAAGTAGCACAGCACATTGGTCAAGTAGCGAAACAGTCCCAACATTTCCTCACGAGAGGAGCGGGCCAGGGACAAGTGTCGGTCGAAGAACTCCTTGACGACGGCAGGCAGGTGTCCACGTTCCATCTGCCGCACCACGCGTTCCACATAGAAGATGCCGAAACGCTCAGCAGCCGCATCAAAGTCTATCCGAGAGTCGCGCAAGGGCACCGCAAAGGCCTGAAAACCCTGGTAGAGAAGCCGGAGAGCGTGCGGCGTCAGCCCTGCCTGGCGGAAGAGGTCTGCCAGGCGCTGAGGCTTTTCGTAGAAAAGGTCCTCTTTTAGGCGGTGTTTATCGTCGTAGAAGCTGGTGAAGATCAATTCGTCAGGCAGCGGCGCGGGCGCGGCCGGCCGGCTGGGTCCGCGCGGGCTGGACGAGGAGCGACTGCGCGCGGTACAATCGCGGCACAAGCGAAAGCCGGGCTTCTTGGGACCACCACATTGGGGGCACACCTCAGGATCCTCACCCCGCAGACGTCGTAGTTCAGGGATGTCACCCAGTTTCATGGTTTCGCACGCTCCTCTTCATCGCTTCTGGCCCCATTGAGGGCATACTCACAGGCGAAGCGCAAGATGGGCATATCTGCACTGTCGCGCAAACTGAGGCTGCCGGCCCACTCCCGGGCCTCTCGCGGAGCCTGCTTCCAGTTGCGCCTGACGTCATAGACCAGCATGGGCGCATAGCGTAGACACCAGACATCGCCGGTGCGCTGCCACTTCTGGAAGAGGGAAGCGTAGTCCAGCAGTCTTCGCACTTGCGCGGTGCTCAGCGCGCCTTCGCCTAACCAGCGCAATAGCGCCTCCCCACGATCTAAGGCCTCGGTGGCTCGCTGCCAGGGCAGAGCAGTACCGAAGGCAACTAGGCGGTCCTTACCGGGATCCTCGTCCATCTTAGGGTGCCAGTCGGCGCTCCAGGGAAGGACGTCCCTTCCGGGCCATGCCTTCGCTGCTTCCAGCCGGCGGTCGGCTTCCTGGACAGCCAGCAGCACAGGAGTTTTGTCCCCCACCAAGACCAAGCCTGCTGACATAGACCAGCTGGGATTCTCGCAAGTATAGCGCCCGAACTCCTGCCGAAGGCAAAGCGCAAACCGCACCAGGCGATCCCAGGGCCCGACCAAGAGCAGGTCATCCCCACCCGCGTAGACCGTGTAGACGTCGTCAGCCTCAGCAGTCAGGCACTGGACGTATCCGGAGAAAAACACCTCCAGAGATCTCGACAGCGTGGTAAGCCGGGAAATGGATCGGCGGTCTCTTGCCGACCCTGTGAACCCTGCAGAGAACATCAGCCCCAGGTTGTCTACATCGGCCTTGAGGTAAGCCAGGGCCTGGCGCCCGCAGCCCCGCGCAGCGAGGTCTCCAAACTCGGTGACGGATCCGTCGGGGTCGCGAGGGACGAAGCGCGCCAGGTACCGACCGACTACCGGGAAGTCGGGCCCTTGGCCACAGCCTCCGTCC
>CALFVE010000283.1 GCA_937928475.1 uncultured bacterium
CCCAGGGGCAACAGGAAGGCGGTGGTCATCTTGGCCAGGAGCGCGAGCCCACAGAGACCACCGAGGAGCGCGGCCCGCGTCACCGTCAGTCCCGCCTTCCAGTATCTGGCCCACAAAGCCAGTACCAGCGCGGCCAGAGCATTAGCCAGATTATCGTTGCTGATGGTGCCCGACACAAACAGGAACTGAGGCAGGAAGGCCACCAAGGCTGCTCCTAAGAGGGCATAGTGAAATGCTGCGCCAGCCCAGCGAGCCACTAAGTAAGTGCAGATAACCACCACAACCCCGAACAGCAGCGAGGGCAAGCGCAGCAAGTGCACAGTCAGTCGCCAACTGCCCGGCGCATACTCTCGCTCGGGATCCGGACAGAAGTGGGCGGCACCGCGCACGGTCCCGGCAGGCAGGCGCGGCGCTAAGTGGAGAAGGCGTGGCTTGGCCTCGTACCATTCGCCCGCGCGAGGGGACGGCAACTGCCAGGTAGCCCAATCGAGTTCAACGATGTCCCGCACCAGTTGTTCAGGCAGCGGCAGCAGGCGCGCCACCGGGGCGAGAGCCAAGTAGTACAGTGGCGGCTGATGTCCCTCCCCCGGCGCCTCGGGGGGATTGGTCAACTGGTTGGGGAGGCGCCTGTGCTCAGCGATGAAGTAGGCATAATAAAGATGCATCGGCTCGTCCGGCGCCTCAAATGCCGGCACCACCAAACTGTACGCCGCACCCAGCAGCAGGTACGCGCCGACAATCGCCGCCAGGGTAACTTTCTCTCCTTTGCTCGCCTGTTTGATTCTCATTGTCTGCCCCATCTCTGGCATCTGCGTGTGCACCTTACCTTCGCACCTTGACTCGGTCTTTCCTGCCCCGACCAGCCCTTGTAACTAGGAAACCCATGTGGTATAAGGCGCGATACCCTCCCTAATGCTAGGCGTGAGAACGCATGGTCCGCCCCGGGGAAAGTCTCCGCGAGCCGGGGCCTGAGTCTGCCGGGGAGCGCTGCGGCGAGGGTCGCGCAAGGCGTGCTCAGGCGCTGGAAAGAAAGCCCAGGAAGGAGACGCGTGCGGCAAACGCTCCTTGGAGAAGTACGCACAGGGAGAGCCTCCGTCGAAGGGAGATGAGGGACATGGCTGGCAAGAAAACCAAGTGCGCGCACTGCGGCAAGGAGATCCAGGTCGTCTACTTGACCTGCGCGCTGTGCGGCGAGCCGCTCTGCGACGACTGCTCCGAGGGCAACTGCCCGGACGCCTTGTAGCAGGGGGTGTACGATGCGCTCTCCGAGAACACCCTGCAGCTGGCGCGGCTGCTTGGCCGCCGCCGTGCTGTTGGCACTGGGGCCAAGCGCAGGCGCGCGGGAGATGCTGGCTAACGGCGGCCTGGAAGAATTGCAGAACGGACAACCGAGCCAGTGGACCTGCCAGGGGCCAGTCAACCTGGTGCAAGAAGCGCGGAGCGGACAGTGGGCCCTGGCTCTGACGCCGGAGGGCGGTATCTGGCAATGCTTCAACACCAGGCCCGGGCAGGTTTATCACGCCTCGCTGTGGGCCCGCGGCGCCGGCGAACTCCGGGTCAACTTCAATGAGTACAAAGGGCCGGGCGGCTCAGGATACCAGGGAGGTACAGGGGTGGGGGTGCCGCTTGCCCCCTCGTGGAAACAAATTCACCTTTACTGGAGCCAGGATCCGGCCCGCCTCCCGGTGGGGGGGCTCGGCTTGGCCTTGGGGGTGCGGGGAGCAGGCGCGCGGGCGGTTGTAGACGACCTTTCCGTCGAGGAGACGCCCTTTCTAGCCCCGGGTCCCAACCTGGTCAGCAATCCGCAGTTCAGCGAGGAAGAGACCAGCGGGCTGCCCCGCGACTGGCAGGGCGAACCCCGGCGGCTACGCATGGAGCCGCTGCCGGGAGGCGGCCGGGCCCTGCGCTGCGACCTGCGGCTTTTCAGTGAAGACTATCTGCCTCCCCCTGATTTCGCTGGTTGGTGGGATTGGCAGACTTGGGGCGTTCAACACGGTTCCGGCTGGCCGCCACTACCCCGGCCCCTAGGTGGCGCTTATACCTGCATACTAACCAGCGCGCCGGCTCCCGTAGACCCCGGAAGGCGCTATGACCTGCGCGTCCTGACCCGCGAACTGGAGGTGTGGGGGGAGTTCCTCGCCGTGCGCTGGTGGGACGCAAACCACCGACCGGTGGCGGAGTTCGAGGAACGCATTAGTTATGAATACTACCAGCACGGCCACACCGGCGATTGGTCGCAATATGTGGGCCGCGTTACCTCGCCCCAGGAAGCGCGCTACGCTTCCTTTGTTGTCGGAGCCTTTCAGGGCGGAGGCACCCTCTGGATCGCTCAGCCAGAACTGGTAGCCGCAGCGGGCGCCCCCGCGCGGCACGAGCCTCGCTGGCAGCGATTCTCCGCGGGACTGCAGCAAGGTCGGCCTACCCCTCTCCCTGTGGCCCAAGTCAAGACCGAGGTCCGGCCGCCTGCTGCGCCTGGTGTGCAGGTTCGGGCGACAGAGATCACGGTCGCTTTCGCTAACGGCGTGGGCCTGCGCCTCCCGCTGCGGGAGGGGAACCTGGTGGGCATTGCCGACGTGACCGTAAACGGCACCCTCCTGCGCAGTTCCCGGGCCTTCCCCATGGCCCCTCTGGTCGAGACCTTTCCTCCTCGCAACTATGTCAGGTGCCGCTTTCGCAACTGGACCCCCCGCGGCGAGGGGATCGAGTTGCACAGTGTGCTAGTGACACGCGAAGGTGAAGAGGACCGGCTGGACTGGCTGCTCTCCCCGGTGACTGAATCGCTGGGTGGGCGGGAGCGCACGGGACTACGCTATGCCTACCGTTTTACGAGCGAGACAGTGAAGGTACGGCGCATTATGGATCGCTGCACCTGGGAAGTGGGCGGCAAGAGCCAGGGGCTTCAGGTGGGCGCCGACTTGCGAGAACTCGGCCCCGCCTCCGCCTTCTGCCTGGGGTGGGGGCATCGCTTTGTCAGCAACGAGTCGTTCGACTACGAGACCGGCCCCGCCGGGTGCCTGGTGATCTACCCGGAGCGTTATAGTTTTTGCTCAGGGCTGCGGCAGGCAACTCCAGACTTCGTCATTCTGCAAGATACGTTCATAGTGCAAGAGGCCGCGCAGGCCGCCACCGTCCCGAAGGTCGTGCTCTTTTCGCCGCAGCCGGGGGGCGCGGACGACTGGACCCAGGTCCGCGATGAACTCCTCGCTCGCTACCGTCGCCAGCTCGGGGCGCCGCCCGAGCCTCCGCTCAAGCCGGGTACGCTCCTGCTTATGTGGGATGGCCTGCGCAGCGCCCCGGGACTGGTGCTGGAAGAAAAGCAGCCGGCCAAATCCGTTTACTACCGCTGGCTCGCGGACGTAGCCGTGCCGCGATTGCAGCAGCTGGGCATCAAGCGGGCTATGCTCTGCTTGGGGCAAATGCTCCCCTGGGCTTATCCCCAGCCGGGCGATATCAACGCCCTCGATGCCGAAGCCAAGGAGGCCCTCAAGTACCTGGCAGACAGTATGCATCGCCACGGCCTGGAGTTGATCTGTTGGTTCGGCACGGCACAAAACTTGTCCACGGCAAGAATCTGGCAGGAGCACCCGGAGTGGTGGCTGCGGAAAGAGGACGGCACCCGCGCTGGAGCCTACTACTCGCCGTGGGGCTGGCCGGGCAACCTCCCCGCCGGCTATGGGGCTTATGTCCTGAATTGGCTGGCCGAGGTGAGACGCGAGATTGGTGTGGATGGCCTCTGGATGGACTCCTACGGTTCGGGGCAGTGGGTGGACTGCGAACACAGCCAAATGGTGCGTCAAGCCGAGGCCTTTCTGCCCTGGCACGCCGCCATCGAAAGCCTGGGCTACACAACCTACTGCGAAGGCGGGCCCTTTGGCTTGGGATTTTACTCAACCGGAGGCTGGCTGCCTCCGGAAGACCTCTCGCGCCTCAAGGTGGAGACCCTCTACAAGCGCGCCCTTTATCTGCAGCAGGACCCCCACAGTGAAAGCCTAGCGCGCTTTCTGGCTGACCCCCAGGGCAGGTACTACTATCGGATGCTGGCCAACATGTGCGTGCCGCTGCTGGATTTGGGCCTCTTCGACAAACCGGAGGATATCGAATACGTGAGCCAGTGCAACCGCGACTACAACGCCGTGTGTGATCTCATGGAGAAGCGGCGGCTCTTGGGAGACCGCGGTGTGGAATGGCGAGGAGCGAAGGGCCGCGCCGTCTTTGCTTTCCGCGACTTTGACTACGCCCCACCCGCCGGCTGGCATTTGCAGGATGTCACGACCGGTCAGGCGATGGAGGTCTCGTCGGGCAGCCCCCTGCGCCTCCAGCAGTGGCACACCTACCGCCTAACTCCGCCCTAGCGACAACGACGGCGAATATCCAAAGTCGCCCTCTGTGCTCGCCGAAGCCTCGCGAGGCAGCGGTCACTCCAAGTAATCCCTCAGCAACTTGCTCCTCTGCGGGTGGCGCAGTTTCTTCAGCGCCTTGGCCTCGATCTGGCGGATGCGCTCCCGCGTGACCTCGAAGATGTGCCCGACTTCCTCCAAGGTGCGGCTGTAGCCGTCCTCCAGCCCGAAGCGCAGTTTAAGGACTTCGCGTTCGCGTTCGTTGAGGGTGTTGAGGACCCGCGTCAGTTGCTCGCGCAAGACCTGGTTGCTGGCGATCTCCAGCGGCGCCTCTTCCTCCTCGTCAGGAACAAAATCCCCCAGGTGACTGCTTTCTTCCTCGCCGACGGGCGCTTCCAGGCTCAGCGGCTCGGGGGCGATGCGCTTGATCTCCGCCACCCGCTCCAGGGGCATGTCCATCTCCGCCGCCACTTCCTCCAGGGTCGGCTCCCGCCCCAGCGTCTGCAAGAGCTGCCGGCTGGTCTTGACCAGTTTGTTGATCGTCTCCACCATGTGCACGGGGATGCGGATGATGCGCCCCTGGTCGGCGATGGCCCGGGTGATGGCCTGGCGAATCCACCAGGTGGCGTAGGTGGAGAACTTATAGCCTTTCCTCCAGTCAAACTTCTCCACCGCCCGCATCAGCCCCATGTTCCCCTCCTGGATGAGGTCCAGAAAACTCATGGTGGAGCGTCCCGTGTACTTGCGCGCGATGGACACCACCAGGCGCAAGTTGGCGTTGGCCAGCGCCCAGACCGCCCGCTTGTCCTGGAGTTTCATCACTCCGGGGTCAATGCTGCTGGGGTCGAGTTGGTGGTTGAAATAGACCACAATCGGCCCGCGCCCGCCGACGTTTGCCGCCTTGTCCTCGGGAACGCAGCGACTGACGGCCAGCGGCCGCCGCTGCTCGGCGGTGGTAAAGTCTAGGGTGAAGGTCTCCTGAAGAGGAAAGCCGGTCTCGCCGATCAGCCCCTGCTTGCCGCCGCGGACGGTGAGGGTGTAGGCCAGGCCCCCGGTAAGCGGCTTAAGCGGGATGAAATAGATATTGCGCTCGATTTCGTCGTACTCCACCAACCCCTCCACCGGAACGTTCATGGCATCGCGCAGCACCACCGTCGTGGTGTTGACCGAGGCGGGGTTGGCGCGCCGATCCAGGGTGAGGACTATCGCGGCCGCGCGATCCACCTCCACCGCCCCGGGGGCCGGGACCGTCTTGATCACGCGCGGGGCGGCCTTGCCTTGCGCAGTGCTGAAGGAAAAGCGGTACCGCCGGGCCAGAGCCCGCCCGTCCTCCCCCCGCACTCCTTCCTGTCCCCCCAGGACCTCCACGTGGTAGGTGTTGCGGTAGCGCCAGCCGCCGGTGGGCACGAAGGTGAGCACCCAGGGCTCCGGGCCGACGTAGGCCTGCCCGGTGACGGTCCGGCCCTGGTCGTCCCTGATGCGCAGCCGTTCCCCCGAGACGAAGCGAGGGTCCAGCGCGTCGTCGAAGTACAAGAGCAGCGGCCGGGTGGGCTCGACGTTCTGCTCTCCTTTGGCCGGAGAACTGTGGGTGAGATGCAGGTGGCTACCCACCGGAGCCGTGTAGAAGGTGTAGGCAAAGTCCTGCTCCAGGGGGGTGCCGTCAATCGAGTAAACGCCGCTTTCCCCGCCCCGAACAGTCACCACGTAGGCGGTATCCGGATTGAGCCGCTCCTTGGGAGTGAAACGCAGGCAGTTGTGGACGCGGTCATACAGGATGTCCCCCTCCCCCTTCTGGATACGCTGAGCGAGTTCCACCTCCTGCTCGGCGGTCAGCAGCGGCACCTTGCCGATACTGCGCAGGTACATGCGCACCGAGTCGTCAATGGGGACTGACTCGAAGTCCTCGTCAGCGGAGGCAAAGACGTCTTCCTCCTCCGCCTCGGGGGCCATCTCCTCCTCGTCCAGGATAGTGATGCCCAGGTCACTAATGACGCGGCAAACCTCTTCCACATCCCCAGGCTCAAGCAGTTCGCAGCCTTCCAGAACCTCCTGGATTTCCGCTGCGCGCAGGTGTCCCTGCCGCCTGCCCTTGGCTATCAGTTGTTGTACTTCCTCGAGCCGCTGGATGGCCGGCTCCTTGCCGTCAGACAAACGGCTCAACTCCCTTCCTCTTCGCGCGTGAATAAGTCCTGCCCTGGCGGAGCCAAGCCGCCCGCGCACGGGCCAACCGGTCTGACGTAGTCGTATTGTCCTCGGCCGTGGAACTTGGCCGTCAGGCGACGGTATTTCTGCACATCAGGGTGGTCCGCCGTCATCTCGCCCGAGTTGAGCGCCGCAATCACACGGGCCTCCAGAGCAGCGAAGTCCTCCTCCTCGGTGGGGGCCTCGTCAGTCTCTGCTTCCGCCGGAAGCACCTCGAATTTCCCCTGCAACCCCCCGGCGCCTCGGTGCTTGCGGAGTTTCGCGATGCCGCTTTGGATTACCTCCTCCTCCGGTTCCGGCAGGGGCGCCAGGAGCAATTCCACACCCCGGGCGCGGCAGCCTCCTTCCTCGGGCAGTGAGTCCACAATTTCGTGGGCAGGGGATGGTGAGGTTTCCCCCGCCGACCCCCAAAGCGCCTCCGCGATCTGCCTGTGAGCGCCGGGGCTGAAGTCGGCCGGCTCGATCAGTCCGGCCAGACGCTGGCGCCACTCCTCCTCCTGCAAGGCCAGGCTAAGCAGTTCGCTCTCCAGCGCCCAGCGCCACGGTGGCGGGCCGCTGCTCTGGCGCGAGAGAGTCTGCGTGATGAAGCCGGTATCCCGGTCGGCGCGGCGCGGGAATCTCTTCGGGGTGCGTCGGTCCATCTCCTCGGCAATAGCCCGCTGCATCGCCTCGATCTTCCCCGGGTCTCGCTGCCCCCAACGATCCGCAGCCCGTCCCGCCAGGAAGGCCCGTCGGGTGGCGTCCCGGACCTTGCTCAGCATCTCGGCCGCCCGGCTGGCCGCCTGCGTCAGTCCCTCCGGCCCCTGCTCTCGGTAACGGCTGAAGATCATCTCCAATTGGTATTCGGGTAGACTGAGCCGGGTCTGGAGTAGTTCATGCCAGGCCGCCAGCCCGCGTTCGCGCACGAAGCCGTCGGGATCGGTTCCCCCCGGCAGCACCACGACCTGCGCGTTTACCCCCATTCGCTCGAAGATCTCCAGGTTGCGCAAGGCCGCCTGCTGACCGGCCGTGTCGGCATCGTAGCAGAGCACCACCGTCTCTACGTAGCGACTGAGCAGGCGGACGTGGTCCTCCGTCAGCGCCGTGCCCAGCGCCGCCACTACCGGCCGGAAGCCCGCCTGGCTCAGCGCCAGCACATCGGTATAACCCTCCACCAGCACCACGTAGCCTGCCTCGGTCATGGCCTGACGCGCCTGAGGGAGGCCGTATACCTGCCGGCCCTTCTTGAACACCGGCGTGTCAGCGCTGTTCAGGTACTTGGCCGGCTCCTCCGGGTCCAGCGTCCGCCCCCCGAAACCGATCACATGGCGACTGGCGTCCTCGATGGGGAAGATGATGCGATTGCGGAAGGTATCGTAATAACCGCCGCTTTGGCGGGGACGAATCAGGTCCGCCTCGCGGGCGACGTCGCTCGCCACGTTCTTGCTACCCAGATACCTTGCGAGGTCGTCCCAGGCCGGCAGCGCATAGCCCAGGCGAAACTCCGCGATCGTGTCCTCCCGAAGGCCCCGGCTTTGCAGGTACTCTCGGGCCACCGCTCCCGCGGGCGACCGCAGCCGCGCCTGGAAGTACTGCGCGGCGAGCTCCAGCGCCTGCTGCATCTGCCGGCGTCGGTCGGCCCGCGCCGAGTCACCCGGCGCCGCACGCCATTCCAGCCCCAACTGGCGGGC
>CALFVE010000284.1 GCA_937928475.1 uncultured bacterium
CCAGGCATCAAAGGCCTGCACCGCGCCCGCATAGTCACCGTCGGTGCCCGCCAGTTGTCGGGGTGGCTCCACCGCGGGCTGGTTTTCGCGAGGCAGGATCGCCAGGACCGGAGGCCGATCGAGCAGTTCCCCGTGCCAGAACGCGGTCCAGCGCTCCAAGGCCTCGGCGGCGTCCGGCTTGTGTAGTAGATGCATGTGATTGCGTCTCCACCCACCCTCACGTGGCCGGGTGGTTGTTGTCGGCTTGGCCGGCGTCTGCAGCAGAGAGCCGCGGGCCGCCGGTGTCGGGAGGCCCGAGTACCGAGAGGCTCAGCCCGGCAACACCGCATAGCCTGTCCGTGTCACCAGCCCGACGACAATCCACACCAGCCCATTGAGCGTGTCGCCCACAATCAGGCCGAGGAAGAACGGGCGCAGGTTTTCATAGGCCTTGTACCCTCCCCAGCGCATCACCCCTCCCTTGATGATCCAGGCGATGAGCAGGGGGAACCACATCATGCCGATGGGGAACCCGCTGCCGATCAGGAAGCCAATCGGGTGCAGGGAGAACCAGGGTAGACGTTTGCGCAGACCCGTTATCGCCAGGGTCCCGGCCATGCCAGCAAGGAAGTGAGTAATCAGAGCCGGATCCGGGGTTGTGGTCTGCACGGCGTACTGACTGCCGAACAGGTAGGCGAGTTGGGGGGCCCAGTGATAGGTCCAGCGGGAAGGGGTGGAGAGAGCGCCACCTACTAGGTAGGGCAGAGCGATGCTCACGACCCCGCCTGCCCCTAGGGCCAGGCAAATGCCGGGCACGACCCCCTTGGTCAGCAGCGCTCTACGGTCGAGGTGGACGTCGTCACAGGCTCGGAAAGCGTTGAGTAGCGAAGGCAGCATGTACTCGCGCAGGTCCATCCGGTAGACTTGCTCGTTCAGCATGTTAACAACCAGCGCGCGCAGGCTGAACGGCCGGCTGCCCAGGAGAGCGGTCGCGGCATCCGTGCTGGCGAAGGTCGGCTGCAGAAAGATCAAGCCCCCTTGCGCAACAGCCCAGGCCAGGGTGATGAAGACGCAGGCCCCCAAGACCACGTTGACGGTCGCCAGCAGGAAGCTTCCCCCGAAGTGGGTCAGCCAGGCCACCAGGATGGCGCCGCCGATGATCACCGCGAAGACGGCCGCCCGGTACGCCATGGGTTCTTCCCGATCATCGAGCAGCGGCTGGCTTGTGAAAGCCTGGCGCAGGGCTTTTCCGTAGTACTCCCGCCCAACCCAGAAGAACCAGCCGGCCAACCCGAGGGTCCCGCCTGCTTCCTCCAGGACGGCCCACCGCGGCCCGCCGTAGGCGGCGCCCGAGCCCATCATGGGCATCCCCAATACGCCGAAAAGAATCGCGCGCGCCTTGTAGAACAGATGAAAGAACCACAGGCTGAACAGCACTTCGGTGGTCAGCAGATAGCCGAAGCCCAGCACCAGCGGGTAGAAAGTGATCCACATACCCGTTGCGTGCCGCCACGGGTAGTCGTTGAAGCGAAAAGGGATCGCTAGCTTGACGTGAGGAACTTGTGGGTAGAAGAGGTGTAGGCCGTTGAGGGTGTGCAAGACGGTGACCAGGAGCACGGCCGCCCACATCCTGCCGCTGCGTAGAAAGTCATTGAACAGCCGGCCCGGTTGCGGAGCTCTAACTAGTGCAATCGGAACCTGCACCAGGGGAAAAGCCAGACGTTCTTCATCCACCCATCGGCGCCGCAGGAGCACGCCCAGCCCCGCGGTCAGCACGTACAGCGCGAGCGTGTAGATGCTCCAGACGGCCATGGGCACGCCCCAGGCCCGCCAGGGGAGGCGAGCGCCCGCCGGCAATCCCTCGTAGAAGGCCCGTGCCGCGGTCACATCGGTCACCCGCAGCGAATCATCCACTTCCGGCCCGAAAATCTGCGCCCGCTTGTTCTCCGCGGTAGCGTAGTAGGCCAGACCCGTGAGGTTGGGCACTAGATAGCGCATCAAGCCCGACGAAGGAATGCCCGAGGGCACCGCGATCATGGCCCAGATCGCGATCAGTTGCGCGGGGGATACCGCCCACCTCGGGCGGAGCCTGCGCACGAGCGGATTGACCACCAGGCAGAGAAGCAGCAGTACCGCAAAAGCCCCGAAGGGGAAGTGGTTACCCGCGATATAGGTCCCTTG
The DNA here is from genome assembly GCA_937928475.1 of uncultured bacterium. Taxonomy (GTDB): domain Bacteria; phylum Armatimonadota; class Zipacnadia; order Zipacnadales; family Zipacnadaceae; genus Zipacnadum. Next base: position 2,161 of record CALFVE010000284.1, read on the forward strand.
CACCATGTTATCGTTTATCGGCGTAATGGCGACCAGCAAGGTGCTGCTCAGCAGACCGACGAGCAGCGTCGTCCCCGCCAGACCTTCCCGCGGTTTTCGGGTCTGGCTTCCGGTTCGCCTCGGACCTTCGCGGCTCTGCACGGGCCCCGCGGCGGCGATGGGCACTGTACGTTGGACAGCACTCATCCGGGCCACCTCGTCAACGCTGGGGTTGCCTCCTCTTGCACAATCGGTCATCTTCTCGGAGTAGGGCCGGTAAGTTCTCAGCAGAGCGCAATCAGTCAGCCTCAAAGCCTCGAGCGCGCCCGATTCCGTCGCGGGGGATCACTGCCCGCCGTCCCGGATAAAAGGCCAGGTACTCCTGCTTGGGGTCCTCCCGATGGCTACCACCCGGCCCCGCCACCACGAAGCTGTCGTCACCCCAGGTGTCCCGGATAGCCAGCTTGCAGTTGCGGATAACGAAGTTGTGCACGGCCACGTCGGAGTTCTTCAGCTCAAGCAAGGGCGGCTCGTTGGGTTGCCATCCCGAGAACGCGCCATAGATCACCGCCTGCGAGTTCTCCGCCACCAGGTGGAAGGGCGTCTCCGCGCCGGCGTTGTACATGACTACGCCCGTGCAGTTCTTCATCTCCATCCAGGGCTGGTTCATAGCGTCAAAGCAGCCCCAGGTGCACGAAAACATGATTATGTCATGAGCATTCTCCATCCGTACCTGGCGCCAATTGCACTCAAAGCACAGCCCGTCCCACACGGAAGGCCCGGCGTGGCACTCGGGCGGCACCACCACTGCGTACCGCGAAGACCAAGGCGTCTGGTTGGTTCCTGGGCCACCGCAGAAGTTGACGTTGCGCAGGAAGCTGCCGCGCCCTCCCCGCCAGAGACAGAGGATGGAGCCGGGGTTGAGAATCCGGGAAGCCAGGTCATCCAGGATCTCCTGGAACTTGGGGTAGCCATACTTCTGGAGGTCCTTCAGTAGTACCGGGTACATCAGGGCCCGCGGGTAGGACTGGATCTCCATGTTCTCGATGCCCACGTAGGGGACAGAGCGGTCGTTGCCCTCGGGGTGGCGCACCTCCACGATCGGCTTCGGCTTGTCCCGGTCCTGCCAGATCGCGGAGGGCAAGTAGAGTTGGGAGGCACCCGCGGAGAAAAAGCCTTCTCCCCGCAAGATCACACCCGGCGGCAGGTAGATAGTATCGGCGATCATGAAGGCTCCGCGCGGGACGTGCACGACGCCTCCGCCTAAGCCGGTCTGCTCGTCATAAGGCGGCAGACTGTCAATGGCTCGCTGCACCGCCGGGGCGTTGTCCACCTCGTCCGGGTGCCGGTAGGTCTTCAGGTCAATCGGGGCCAGGGAAGGCTTGGCCCCAAAGTCCAGGATGTTGACCGTCGCGCGACTGTCCGCGACAGGAGCGGCGGTCTCGGCGGTCGGCGGCTTGCCGTCTCGGAGCAAGGCCCCGGCGACGAGCGCGCCGCCGGCCACTACCACGCTGCTCTTGAGCAGCGAGCGCCGACTTAGCTTGGAATCTTGGCTGGACATCTGGCTAGCGCTCCTTTCCTACGGCCGGCGGCAGGATCAACTTGGGGCTCGAGTAGAAGCTCAACACGCTGGTGGACTCCGCAGCAGCGGGGACGCCGTCCTTGACCATCTGCCGGTACCCAGAGGTCTCCAGCATGACGCAGGTGACTCCGCCGTTGTGGTTGACGACGGCCGCCTCTTGGCCGGGCGGGTCGGCCTCCAGGCGGGCCCCGACCACGGCCACGTGGTTGTACGCGGCGCGCAGCCCCGGCCCCTGGCCGCGCGTATACAGGTTGTAGATAACCGCGCTGGGCATGCGACCGATGGCCACTCCCGTCTCCGTGAAGCCCAGGCAGGACAGCGACTGCCAGATGCGCCCCCCTCCCCCGAACACGCCGTAACGCCCGCCCAGGCAAGTCAAATTCTCCACCACCTCGAAGCCAGCATAGTCGTTCTTGAAGCAGGTATGCCCGCCCATGGCCACCAGGTTGCGACTGACGCCCAGATGCTGCCCCCAGTGCAGGGCGATGGCCCCGGGGTTGGTCCCGTTCTCGCTGGCCAAGAAGGCCAGGCCGTCGGCAAGCATGCCCAGCGTTTCCCCGGGCCCGCCGGGCCCGAAGAACACCTTAGGGTGCTCGGGATCCTGGTAGCCTTCGGCGCCCGGCTTGAGTACAAGCTGGCTGAGCATGGGGCCCTGGCCGATGAACTGACAGATGTAGTTGGCGTTGAAAGGCTGCCCCCACGCCTTGTTATAGGTGTAGCGCAGCATATCGGTGAACAGATAGCGCCCGGCCGGGAAAAAGTAGGTGACCGCCGCGCCGTTCCCTGAGCCCGGATGGTCTCGGTTCACCCGCTGGTAGAGCGCTTCAATCGCCGGCAGCTCATCGGTGACGCCGTCGCCCTGCACGCCGTATTCGTGCACGTTGTAGATGCTGTGTTTGAGCCCCGTGGCGTCCTCCATGGCCGCCGCCGAGGCCTCGGCGGCGTACAGATCTCCCGCCCGCAGGGCGGCCACCACCCCCGCGGTGGCGGCGGTCAGATTCAGAAACTCGCGGCGGTTCACTGGGCACCACCCTCCTGGGGGAGTATTTCAATGGCACTTATGGTGGGAGATCCTCGCTCGACTCTCCCGTCGGGTGTGTTCACCATCAGACCTTCCATGCGAAGGTTGAACTTGCCGCCTTGGGGCTGTAGGTTGGCGAACTCCAGCACCAGGGGAGCGAACTTGGCGCCGGTCGTAGCGAGTACGTCTACCTTGGGCGCCACCTCCTGCCCGTTGATCAGGATGCGGAAGGCCCCCCGCCCCGGCGGTGCCGTAAAGTAGATCTCGCATAGGTGCAGCCGCACGCGATACTTGCCGGCGACCATAGGGAAGTCATACTCGATAACATGCCCGGACCGCTCGGTCAGGTACACGCGCCGAGGCGCCGGGGCCTGCTTGATATGGGAGAGATCCACCTGCTGGTCGCTGTCCGGGTCGCCGTAAGCCATAGCGCTGCTGGTGAAGCCGAAGTCCGCCGCGAAGTCGCCCACGGCTCCGCCGCCGCAGTTGACCCGCACCTGGCGCAGGGGCTGGAGCTGCTTATCATTGGAGGACAGCACCGTCGCCTGTCCGGTGTACAGGCCCACCGTGGGGCCCGCCAGGCGAGCCGTGTCCCCACTCTCGTCGAGGACGACCAGCCGATAGCCCGGAGCCGACAGCGCGGCCGCGTACAGGAGCGAGTCGCGGTCACAGTAGCAGGCTTCCTCCCCGCTTCTCGCCCCGGCGCTAGCGCCGATGACCGCCACGCGAGACCCGCCCAAGGCCGAAACCGCCCGCCCCGGACCCAGATAGGTTAGGGCCTGCACCGACATGCAACCTCCCCCCCGGATGACCAGCCCGCCCCGACCGGTACCCTCAACGGTAAGGCCGCTGAAGGCTACCTGGGCGGGACGGTCCGCTTGCACACCGAAGCCCCCGCCCCGGAGCACCAGATTATGGAACATGCCCCGGCAACCAGGTCGCAGGCGGAGAGGGCACTCCGAGGCCCTAAGTTCCGCATTGACCAGCGTGGAACTGAGCGCGCCCCGCCAGTCCACCGCGTACTCGTTTCCCCAGATCTGCAGATTCTCGACTCGGGTGTACTCCCCCTCAACCTGCAGCACCGGCCCGGTGAAGCCGGCCGCCGCCTGCACCCGAACCCGGCTGAGGTGCTCCCCCAGCAGGCTTACCCGCTCGGGAATCACGATGGTCTCCTTCACCAGGTAGGTCCCTCCGGGCAGGTAGACGGTGCCCCCGTACAGAGCAGAGTTCTGGTCCGCCCGGGGCAGGCGCGCTAGGGCCGCCCGCAACAGGTCCGTGGCATCCTGCCGGCCGTCCCCCAAAGCGCCCAGTTGGCGCAGGTGGACATAGAACTGCTCGGCTTTCACCTCCCGCAGGCCCGGCAATACCGGCAATAATGCTGGCGATCGCATCAAGTGACCTCCTTGACTGTGCTGCAGTAGCAATTTTCACGCATTCCCATCCGCCGCAGGCTCCCGCCCCGCCCTGCCCGTTTTCCATTGACAAACTCGCACCCGGCACACTACGACAGGACTCGGGACACCCAACCGCCTCTCCGCACTTGACATCCGAGTCACGGCGAGCAACTCCTCCTTTCGTCAGCCTCCGAACAGGTCGAAATCTCCCGCCCCGGCTCACTCGGACTGGTCTAGTTCAAACAGATACAGCCTGCTCACCTCTTCCCCACTCAAGGGCCGCTCATAGATACGCACTCCGCGTATGTAATGATTGGCCAACACCTGCGGGAAGGCCGCTTGGCCGGCAGGGACGTTCAGCCCGCCGAGTTTTAGGGGCAAAGAGGCATGCGCCAGCCACGTGCCGGGGAAGAACTGCAAGGGCAGACTGCCGGCCAGCTCCCCGTCAGCGTATACCCGTGCCTCCTCTGGGGCGAGGGTCGCGGCGACATGCAGCCACTGCTCGTTCTGCCAGGGGTAAGGCAAGATAAGTTGAAAGTTCTCGTTGCGGTGGTTGGCGGCCTGAAAGCGAAAGAGCGGGGCTCCCCATGCGGTTTGCTCCAACGACAGTTGCACTATCCCGGGCTGAAAGCCGCCGCCGGGGTAATTGGCGATTAGGGAGCCACCGGACGCGCCCGCTTCCGGGTAGATCCACCCGGTCACGGTAAACCCGTTTGCCTTGCCGAGGGCGGGGGAGGCGCTAACCTCAGCTCCCGCGTGGATCATTTCACGCGGCAGAGCCAAGGCCCGGCTGGGCGCGCCCCAGAAGGGGTCCTGTACTATCCGGGCACCGGCCACCGGGCGCGCGCTCAATCCGCCTACCACGTCCGGAATCACCTCTCCCGGCGCCTCTTGGCACGGCCAGTAGTGGGCCAACCCTTCCCTGATGTCGCCCGCCTCCACCTGGCCCGACCTCGGAGAAGCCTCCGGGGTCAGCGCGGTGGTCAACTCAGGCACAACGAAGGAGCCGTCCGCCTGGGCCAATCGAGCAATCACCCGCCACTCACCCGTCCCTTGCGTTACCTTGATAAGCAGGCGGTTCCACCCAGCCCGCAGCCTCACTGGCAAGCGGAAGTCGTCCGGGGTAGGCACCCCGAAGCGATCTTGACCGCCCACCAGCTCCCCGTTGACCCACACCTTGTACCCGTCATCGCTACCCAGGAGCAGATGGCAGGATACCGCCCGCGGCGCATAGACGTAGGTGTGCACGTAGGCAACCTGATGGTGCAGGGGCGTGCCCTGGCCATACTTGATCAGGAAGTCGACCATGGCCCCCGGCGCTTCCTCGGATCTGACGGCCGTCCACTCTCGGCCACCCGAAACCAGACCCGGCCGGGGCTCCACCGAGAGCTCGCCCACGAAATCCTGGTCGTAGCCGGTGCCCTGGTTTTCCCCCACTGGGAAGGGCCCACAAGCCAGCCACTGAGTTATGAAGGGGGCCTCTCCCAGGTCCACGCGCTGCAAGACTCCCTTCGAGAAGGCGCCGGAGTCATCGCAAGCATACACACCGTAGTACACGCTGCGCACTTTCTCGGCGACCCGGTCCACCCAACGCGTAGCCCGGCCCTCGTAGACTACTCGGCCGTCCTGGGGATTGCGCGGGTAGTCTTGGTTGTTACGGATGACTCGCACTTTGCGCAGCCCATAGTCGGTAGGCAGCCGCCAGGAAAGCTTCACCTGCGGGCCCTGCGGGACGGCGACCAAGTCCCAGACGTCCGTGACCGGCGGAGGCATCGCGCTGAACCGAAGACCGGTATAAGGCTGACCGTCTGCCTGTCGAACCTTTAGGCTCAGCCGCGCCCCCTGGCCGTTGTCTTCCAGTTGGGCCAGAAG
>CALFVE010000285.1 GCA_937928475.1 uncultured bacterium
GCAGCAGATTCGCACAGCGCGGGGCGTCGCCGCCCCGCAGGTCCTCGAGGCGAGCGGAAGGCACGCCGAAATCGGCCGGCGTCCAGGTGAACTCCCGCACGGCGCCGGCTTGCACCTCGAAGACGCGAGTGGGAGCGGTGGTGGAAATCTCGTCCAGGCCATCGAGGCCGTGTACCACCAGCGCGTGCTCGGCGCCTAGGTTGCTCAGCGCCTCGGCCATGAGCCGGGCGGTGGCGCCCGAGTAGGCTCCCAGCAGTTGCCGCTTGGCGCCGGCCGGGTTGGTGAGCGGCCCGAGGATATTGAAGACGGTGCGCAGGCCGAGTTCGCGGCGCGGTCCCGCGGCGTAGCGCATGGCCGGATGAAGACGAGGCGCAAAGAGGAAGCCGATGCCAATCTCGTCGAGGCAGCGGCCGATCTGCTCGGGACCGAGGTCAAGGTTTACCCCCAGGGCCAGCAGCACGTCGGCGCTGCCGCACTGGCTGGAGACGGCCCGATTGCCGTGCTTGGCGACGGTAACCCCGGCGCCCGCCGCCACGAAGGCAGCCGCCGTGGAGATGTTGAAGGTGTCCACGCCGTCGCCGCCGGTGCCGCAGGTGTCCACTAGGCAGCCGGCCCGGCAAGTAACGCCCAGGGCATGCTCGCGCATGGCCTGGGCAAACCCCGCTACCTCCTCGGGAGTTTCCCCCTTCATGCGCAGGGCAACCAGCAGCGCGCCGATCTGCGCCTCGGTGCCCTGGCCTTCCATGATTTCCGTCAGAGTTTGATATGCTTCCGCCTGGGTGAGACTCTCTCCGTCAACCAGACGCTGCAGCGCTTGCTTGATCATGCCCGGGGGCCTCCTTGCGATCACCTACAGGCAACGCCCGCCTCGCCTGACCTTGCGGCCAGGCGTGCGGCCAGACCCAGGTGATCTCCCTCACCCTCGCGCCACTCTCCGGTGGCCTCCAGGTTGTCGTGGCTGCCGTGCGGCTCGTCATAGGTACTTTCTAATGAACTCCAGCGACCCCTCCAGGCGCACCTCGTGCCCGTAGGGGTGCGTGACCAGTTCCAGGCGCTCGGGGATTCCCAGGCGGTCGTAGATCTCCCTGATTTTGGGGTATTCGTGCTCCAGTTCCATCTGCGTAAGCACGGGGTCTTGCAGACCATACTCAATGCACAGATAGCGCGGGCAGATCAGGGAGGCGATGTCGGCCTCGGAGAACTCCAGTAGTTCCCCCTGGATGAACTTGTCCTCCTCGCTGGTGCAGATGTAGGCGAGGTACTTCTCCTCCGGCACCACCATCTTTACCCGCAGCCAGTAGAAGTGGCCGGAGGCGACCGATAGTTTAACCCGCTGATCCAGCGCCGGGAAGTAGAGCGCGGCCATGCCGCCCTGGGAAAGCCCGTAGAAGCCGAGGCGTTCGGGGTCAACGAAATCGGCGCAGGCGGGGCTTTGCAGGTAGTCCACAATCCGCGAGAGGCCGAACATTTCGGCGCCGAAGAGGCTTTCCCCCATGAGCATGGCCTTGCGGTGGAGCCAGTTGCGCTGGGAAGCGGGACCCATCATGCGCGGGGCGACTACCACGTAGCCCTCCTCGGCGAGGCGCGAGCCGAAGGCGTTGTATACCCCCGGATCGGGCACAAAGCCGCAGGCGTCCTCGGGGGTGCTGCCCAGCCCGTGCATGGCCATGATGACCGGGGCGGGGCCGGAGAGGCCGCTTGGCACCAGCAAGAGGAAGTCGGCGCGGACGTCCTCGAAGTAGGTGATGAACACTCGCGTAACGCTGTAGGCGGCGCACTTGTCAATGAATATAGACTGGGGGGCAAGGTCGCCGCGCTCCCAAGGCCAGCCACCCAGCAGCCCCAGCAGGTGCTCGCGATTCGCCGCGATTGAGGCTTCGTAGGCTTCCAGGCTGGAGAAGTCCCGATGCCAGCGCCGGGCGATCTCTTCATCTGACTGCTCGCAGCGGCGCGTGTAGTAGCGATCGTAGTTGTCGAAGAGCCGCTTGTGCAGTTCCTCGCGCATCTGGTAGTCCAATTGCAGTTTCGGCACCTGGTAGTCCATGGTCTCGCGCTTTCTAGCGAGATTGCCGCGGTGGCGGCCGGCTTGCGGCAGGGTCAGCCTGCCCTCTCGTGGGGTCGGTACTCGGCCGGTCTAGATCCAGAACAGGCTCGTCCCCGGATGGCCGGTGAGTTTGTCAACCAGCAGCCAGAGCACATTCAGCGAAAACTGGCCGATGACCAGCCCCAGGAAGAAGGGGCGAATGTATACATAGGTGCGCATTCCGCCGTAGCGCAGGATGGTGCTCTTCAGAAGCCAGGTCAGGAAGGGACTGAACCAGATGGCGTCCATGATCCAGGTCTGGGCCAGGGCGAAGCCGATGGGATGGAAGGGCCAGTTGACGAAGCGGAAACGCGCCGTAGCCAACAGCAGGTACAGCCCCGCACCGGTGAGGAGAGTAATCCACCCCAGGCGGCTGGGGCCGGCGTTCTCCGCCACGCGGGCTAGGGCCCACTTATAGCCGATAGTCGGTACTCCCTCGGCGCCAAAGAACCAAGCCGCCATGGTCGCCGCCCCACTATTGTAACCGGCGGACAGGGTTACATAGAAGGAGGCGGCAAACGAGACCAGGATGGCGACCAGGAAGCCAGCGAACAGCCGGCGGTGGCCCTTCTCGACCACCGTCGTCATCCGCAGCGTGTTGGCGGCCGAGGCCATGACAAAGGTGCGGATATCGCTGGCCCAGACGTAATTCATGACCATGGCGATCATGCCACCCTGGCCGAGCGCGGGGGTGCCCAGCAAGGCGGCGGTCATCCCCGGCGCGATGGAGGGGGCCACCGCCTCCGCCATCCCGCTTTCCACCACCACCCGGGTCAGCCCCAGGAAGAAGACAAAGGCCAAGACGATGAAGACGGGGATGGCCACCGCCGGCATTCCGCTGGCCTGTAGCCAGATGGTGATGACGATCAGGCACACGACCAGCAGCCAGAAAGCCGTCGGGTAGGAAAGGATCTCCTCCCGGTCCACGCGGGGGTCGCCCACGCCGCGCACCCGGTCCCAGATTACGCGCAGATGCGGTCGGGCTACCCACAGGCCGGAGACGAGCAGGGCGATGAAAGCGCCGCTGCCTAGGTACTTGAACAGGTCCACGTTGGCGCCGAAGGGCCCCACGTTCTCGTGCGGCGTCAACTTGAGCAGTTTGATGATCATGCTCAGGATCTGAAAGATCAGGTTGAAAAACCACAGGCTGAAGGAAACGTCCAGGTTGACCAGGTAGAAAAACCCGATCATGGGCAGGCTCATGCGGAACCACACCCACCAGATGTTCTTGACCGCCTCAAACTTGGGGGCCAGATTGGGCGCCGGGACGGTGGGGAAGTAGGCGTGCAGGCCGGTCATGGTAGCCAGGCCCGCCGCCAGCAGGAATCCTCCCCAGAACATGGGTTGCTTGAGAATCAGCGGCCACCCGCCGCTGCGCGCTCCCGCCAGTTCTAGAGGCAAGAAGGTCAAGGGGTAGGCCAGGCGCTCGTTCTCCACCCACTGCTTGCGCAGCAGCACCATGAAGCAGATCATGGCCACGTACACCGCCATCAGCAGCGGTGCCCAGGCCAGCAGCGCCGGCAGGTACGCGCCCCAGGGGATGCGTTGCCCCGGCGGCAGGCCCTCGTACAGGTAAGTGACCAGCGGCGACTGCGGCGCCGTCCCCCGCGGCATCAGCCAGGGCTTGATGTAGGGCAACAGTTCGGTCTCGAAGCGATTCTCCGGGCTGGCATAGTAAGCGGGGCCGGTGATGACCGGAATGATTTGCGAGGTCAGGCCCATGGTGACGATGGCCGAGGCCATCAGCATCATCCCGTAGATGGCCACCAACTCGGCGGGGGTCAGGGCCAGGCTGCGTCGGAGTTTCATCAGCAGCAGGTTGGGCCCGGCGCACAGGAAGAAAAAGAAGAAAAGCGACATGGGGGCGCTGAAGTCCAGTTCCATCCAGGAGCCGTGGATGACGTGGATGGAATAGGGAGCCAGATAGCCCACGGCCAGCGCCCCTAGCGTGCCCAAAACCAGGGAGCGGACGGTAATGACCCCCTTCCGGTATTCCCCGGTGATGGGATGGCGATTCTCCGCGCGCGTAGCCAGTGTTTCCCTGCTGACCGCGCTCAAAGCACTACCTCCTGTGATTTCTCGGCACCCTCAGGAAGCGACCCCCATTTAATCCCCCGTCGCCCTGCTGCGATTCTGACCATTTGACGCGCCCCCACTCGCTGCTTCCCTCGGCCTGACCTCCCCAGCGGCCAGGCCCCGCCACTGCTGTGCCTCTAGGCGCGGGCCCCTCCCGCCCTTCGCTTCGCTCAGGGCACCCTCCCCCGCAAGGCGGGAGAGGGTGGGCAGACCCGTTCCAGACTGCCCTTTTTGATGCGTAGCGTCCCCCCGGCTAGCGCAGCCACGGCGCTTGCCGACTGTTGCCAGTATAGTGGTGCAGTTCAATACGGTTGCCGTCGGGATCGCTGAGCCACGCCTGCCAGGACTGGTCGCCACCCAGCGCCGGGTCGCTGACCTGCGCGCCGCGCTCCCGCAGGGCCGCCACGGTCGCCTCGAGGTCGTCCACCTCCAGACACAGGTGGGCGTAGGACTGCCCCTGCGCCCGCTCGGCGAGGTTGCCCTGGAACAGTTCAATGAAGTTGCGTCCGCCGACGTGCAGGTAGACCCCAAGTCGTTCCCCCTGGTCGTTGCGGAAATCGAAGGCCTCGGTCAGGCCGAGCACGTCGCGGTAGAAGCCAATCGCGCGGTCGAGGTCGGACACGATGTAGCAGGCATGGGCGATGCCGGTGATCATGCTCTCTCCTTGGCTAGGCGCAAGAAATTGCGTAGCAGGTCCTTGCCGACTTGCGTCAGGATGGACTCGGGATGGAACTGCACGCCCTCCACCAGATACTGCTTGTGGCGCAGGCCCATGATCTCGCCGAGGTCGGTCTCCGCCGAGACCTCCAGGCACTCCGGCAGGCTCTCGCGCTCAACGAGCAGCGAATGATAGCGCACCGCCTCAAAGGGGTTGGGCAGGCCGGCGAAGATGGTCTTGCCGTCGTGGTGAATCATCGAGGTCTTGCCGTGCATGACCCGCCCGGCGCGGACGACCTTGCCGCCGAAGACCTGCCCCAGGGCCTGGTGCCCCAGGCACACCCCCAGCACCGGGACCTTGCCCGCCGCGGCCAGGATTAGGTCGCAGGAGATGCCGGCTTCGCTGGGCGTACACGGCCCCGGCGAGATCACGATGCTGTCGGGCTTCTTCGCGAGGGCCTCCTCCACCGTGATCTTGTCATTGCGGTAGACCTGCACCTCCTCCCCCATCTCGGCCAGGTACTGCACGAGGTTGTAGGTGAAGGAGTCGTAGTTGTCGAGAACTAGGATCATTCTCTCTCTCCCTCCGCGTGGGGCAGGCTCCCAGCCCGCCATCCGTCCCTCCGCGTGGGGCGGGCTTCCAGCCCGCCCGCGGTGAAGGGGCCGGCTGAAGGCCCCGAGCCCGACGAGGGGACTGAAACCGGCCCGTCTGCACAGCGCGGACCCGTGCGGTTCGCCCCTGCCGCGCGCGGATATTTCGCCGGATACGGCCCCGCGAAACATCCGCCCCTACACGGAAACGGCCTCGCCCCTACAGCAGCCCTTCCTCCGCCAACCTGAGCGCGTCCAGCAGGGCGCCGGCCTTCATCATTGTCTCCTGGTACTCGGCATCCGGGTCGGAGTCGTACACGATCCCCCCGCCCGCCTGGATGTAGCAGGTCTGGCCCTTCATCACGATGGTGCGCAGGGTGATGCAGGTGTCCATGGCCCCGGAGAAACTGAAGTAGCCGATGGCCCCGCCGTACGGGCCCCGGCGCACCGGCTCGAGCTCCTCAATGATCTCCATGGCCCGGATCTTGGGCGCGCCGGAGAGCGTCCCCGCCGGGAAGGTGGCCCGCAGCAGGTCGAACTGGTCCTTGTCCGGCGCGAGTCTGCCCCGCACGTTGCTCACGATGTGCATGACGTGGCTGTAGCGCTCCACCGTCATCAGATCGTCCACGTGCACGCTGCCGGGCACGCAGACCCGCCCGAGGTCGTTGCGGTGCAGGTCCACCAGCATAATGTGCTCGGCGCGTTCCTTGACGTCGGCGAGGAGTTCCGCCTCCAGGGCCTGGTCCTCCTCGTCGGTCCGGCCGCGGCGGCGAGTACCGGCGATGGGGCGGGTCACGACCTCGCCGCGGTCCTCCGTGACTAGGATTTCCGGCGAGGCGCCGATCAGTTTCAAATCGCCGAAGGACAGATAGAACATGTACGGCGAGGGGTTGATGGCCCGCAGGGCCCGGTAGATGTCAAAGGGCGCGACCTCCACCGGCACGCTCATCCGGTGCGAAAGCACGACTTGGATGATGTCCCCGGCGACAATGTACTCCTTGGCCTTGAGCACGGCCTCGCGATGCTGGGCGCGGGTCATCGTGGAGGGCAGGGCGGAGGGGTCCGGCGGGACGCGCTTGCTCGCCCGCCGCGGCTCCGGAGGGGCCAGAGGCTGCCGCAGCGCCTCAATCACCCGCTCGATGCGCTGGATGGCCTCCCAGTACGCCGCTTGCGCATCGTCGGTAACGTGCGCGTGGGTCAGCACCCGCACCCGGTGCATCACGTGATCGAAGATGACCAGGGTGTCGGCGAACATGAACTGACAGTCGGGCAAGCCCAAGTCGTCGGGGTTCTCCTCAGGGAGGTCCTCGAAGAAGCGCACCAGATCATAGCCGAGGTACCCAACAGCGCCGCCGGCGAAGCGCTCCCAGCCCGGCAGGGGAACGTAGCGGTACTCCCTGAGCAAACCGGCCAGCACGTCCAAGGGGTCCTCCCCCTCGGGCAGCGGGAAGACGTCGCTGTGCTGGCCGTGCTGCACGGTGACCTCTCGACCCTTGCTGGAGAAGACCTGGGTTATCGAGCGCCGGGATAGCATTTAGCAGAGCGACACCGCCACCGGGCACGATACCCTCTTCGACCGCAGCGCGAGTC
>CALFVE010000286.1 GCA_937928475.1 uncultured bacterium
ATCGCGCGCGGCCCGCTCGCCCCGCAGGCGGCGCACGGTGCCCGGGTCCAGGGCGAGTTCCGCCATGGCCTCCCAGTCCAGCCGGGCGCGGGCCGCCGACATGCGGTCGTCCCACTGCTTCGCGCTGGGCACGCCCTTGGCGAGGTCCCCCGCGTGTGCAGCCAGGCGGGCGGTCAGCACCCCCTGGACAACGTCCTCCACGGTCGGCAGCCCCAAATGCTCGGCAGGAGTAACGTAGCACAAGTAGTCAGCGCCGGCCGCCGCGCATAGCGCCCCGCCGATAGCGCAGGTAATGTGATCAAATCCGGGCGCGATGTCCGTGACCAGCGGACCCAGCACGTAGAAGGGCGCGCCATGACAGAGTTGTTTTTGCAGCAGGACGTTGCCTGCGATCTGGTTGAGGGGCATGTGCCCGGGCCCCTCGACGAAGACCGGCACGCCCGCCTTCCGACAGGCCAAAACCAGTTCCCCCAGCACGCGCGTCTCGGCGATCTGGCCCGCGTCCGAGGCATCAGCGGTCGCCCCCGGGCGCAAGCCGTCCCCCAGGCTTGCGGCGACGCCGTAGCGCTGCAGAATCGCCAGCAGTTCGTCGAAGCGTTCGTACAGGGGATTCTCGGCCTGGTGCACGTCCATCCAGTGGGCGAGCAGGCTGCCGCCGCGGCTGACGATGCCGCAGATGCGCGGCTGTGAGCGTAGCGCCGCTACGGTGCTCCGCGTGACCCCGCAGTGCAGGGTCATGAAGTCCACCCCGTCGGCCGCCTGCCGCTCGACCACCTCTAGCATTTGGTCGCCGGTCATGCGGGCCACGTCGCCCCAGCGCGCCTCGGCTTCCACGGCCGCCTGGTAGATGGGGACGGTCCCCAACACCACCGGGCAGGCGGCGCGGATCTCCCGGCGGATCAGGTCCAGGTCGCCGCCGGTGCTCAGGTCCATCACGGTGTCCGCGCCCACCGCGACCGCTGCCTCCAGTTTGGCCAGTTCGGTGTCGAGCGAGCAGGCGTCAGGGGAGGTGCCCAGGTTGGCATTAACCTTGGTGCGCAGACCGGCGCCGATGCCCAGGGGCCGTATGCCCCGCTGGGGACGGCCCATGACCACCACGGTCCCGGCGGCCAGTCGTTCGCGCACCACGTTCTCTTCCAGGCCTTCTGCTTGTGCAACCGCTGCCACCGTGGCGGCTTCGGCCTGCTCGGGTTGTGTCGTTGTACTCATCGTTTCTCCCTACCCCGCGCGCAACCGCTTGTCTGCACCCGGCGGATTCAACCCGACCGGGCGCAAGCGCAAAGGTAAGTAAGGCCGGCGCCCGCCGGCCTTCCGCCAGCATTATATAGCGCCTCACCCTGGGACGCAAGCGTCCGCAGACCGCGCGGAGCCAACGCTCTTCCCATTTCGCCGCGCTTGTGTTATACTGCCGGCGACGTTGCGTCTCCCGCAGTGGGAAAGGAGCCGAATTAACTTGTCCATGCGCTACCGACATGGGCGAGGGCTGGCCCTGGCCGGGTTGGTCGTCGCCCTTATCTCTGTCTTGGCCGGATGCGGATCGCGTCCCGCCGCCATTGTCAATGGGGTCAAGATCACCGAGGCGGAATTGAACCAGCGCCTGCGCCAGGAAGCCGGCGCCAAGGTGCTGGCCGCGATGATAGACGCCGAGATCATCAAGGACGCCTTTGAGAAAGCCAATCTGCAAATCACCGAGGAAGACATCAACCAGGCCATCATCGAGGCCTTCGGGAGCCTGGACAACTTCCAGCGCCAGACTGCGCAGGCCCGGGTCAACGCCCAGGAAATCATCGAACGCGGTCTCAAGCCGCGGATCATGCTGGAGAAACTCGCCACCAAAGACCTCAAGTACACCGATGCCGACCTGCAGCAGTTCTACGCGAAGAACAAAGAGCGGTACGACATTCCCGAGAAAGTTTCAGTGCGTCGCATCCTGGTGCCGGACAAGGCGGGCGCGGACAAGGTGATGGCCGCTCTCAAAAGTGGCGCTGACTTTGCAGCGGTCGTACGTCAGTACTCCACGGATATTGCCACTCGCGAGACCGGGGGCTTGCTTCCTGCGGAAATCCCGGTGAAAGAGATCCCTCCCGAGGTGAGGCAGGTTCTGGATGGGCTGAAGGAAGGTCAGTACTCTCAGCCGGTGCCGGTGGGCCAGGAGTACATGATCCTCAAACTCGAGAAGCGCACGCCTGGGCAGAAGCAGACCTTCGAGCAGGTCAAGTCCGCAGTGGCCCGGGATTTCCTGCGGTCGAAACTGACCCAGCAGGCCATCTTGGAGTTGCGCAACCGCCTGCGGCAGCAGGCCCGGGTAAACGTGGTAGCTCCTGAGTTCCAGGCCCTCAACGAGGAGTTCCGTCCGACTGAAGTGCCCGAGTTTGGTGCCGGGACGACCGCTGCCCCGCAGACGTCGCCTCCGGCGCAAACCTCGCCGACAGCGCCGGCTCCCGGGCCCTAGTCGCGCGTCCGGCATGAACCTGGCTGGTAACGCCAGCGACCGTAGTCTTGCGGTCGCTGGACGGTGATAGATGGGCTGCTTATGGAGGAATTCGACGAACTGGTGGCGATCATGCAACGACTCCGCAGTCCCCAGGGGTGCCCTTGGGACCGCGAGCAGACGCATGATAGCCTCGCGCAGCACCTCATCGAGGAAGCCTACGAACTCATCGAGGCGGTCGAAAACCGGCGCTCGCAAGCGCTCTGCGAGGAACTGGGCGATCTCCTGCTCCAGGTTGTGTTTCACGCCCAGCTGGCCGCCGAGCGTGGAGAGTTTGGGATCCGCGACGTCTTGCGGCGGCTCTTGGACAAGTTATATCATCGCCACCCGCATGTTTTCGGCGACTTGGAGGTCTCCGGGAGCGAGGAGGTCCTGCATAACTGGGAGCAGCTCAAGTTGCTGGAGTACGCCGAGGCGCCCCGGCAATCTGTGCTGGACGGCATCCCTCGCGGGCTGCCGGCCCTGCAACGAGCCCAGAAGTTGCAGCGGCGCGCCGCCCGGGTCGGCTTCGACTGGGAGGACTGGGTGGCGCCCCGCGCCAAACTGGAGGAGGAGATCGCCGAACTGGACGCGGCGCTGGCTTCCGGCGACTCCGAGGCGATCTGCCATGAGGTGGGCGACCTGCTGGCCAGCGTGGTGAACCTGTGCCGGCTGGCCGGAGTGGATGCGGAGCAGGCCCTGCGGCAGGCCAACCGCCGCTTCGAGCAGCGCTTCCGCTACCTGGAGCAGGCCGCGCGGGAACAAGGCCGAGAGTTGTCCCAGATGAGCCTGGCGGAGATGGATGAATTCTGGGAGGCAGCCAAGTCGGCCTCCGGGCATGAGGATTGACGTATTCTTGCGCAACTCGGGAATCGTGCCGCGCCGCACCCTCGCGCAAAAGATGTGCGACGGCGGTCTGGTGAAGATTGACGGCAGGACCGCGAAGGCTGCCTCTCCGGTCGAGGTGGGGCAGGAGATCTCCCTACAGATGGGGATGAGCCGACGGCGCTATCGCGTCTTGCTGCTGCCCAATCGTCCGGTCGCGAAGCGCGATCGCCAGTTGTGCGCCGAGCGGCTGGAGGGCGCGCCGGAGGAGTTCTGAAGCACCGGCGCCGGCGCACGGGCCCTTGCTGGGGGAGGCTTGGGTCGTGGCCGCCCCGGTCTCGCCTGTCCATGTCGGAGCAGGACACTCGACGGGCGAGACAGCCTCTGGTACCGGCGTAGCACCGCTAGCATCTGCACAGTCTACAAACTACACAGGAGGATGTCTTGATGTCCGCTTTCCAGCGTGTCTACATGTTCAATACCGACTTGGAGCCACTCCGAGCGGCCCTGAAAGCCGAGGGGCGCGAACTCCGCGATCTTCTGGGGGGCAAGGGAGCCAACCTGTTCGTGATGACCAGTCAGGGCCTGCCCGTCCCCCAGGGCTTCACAGTCACCACTGACACCTGCAACGAATACGTGGCCAACGGCAACAAGTTCCCCCCTGGGCTGGAGGAAGAGATTTACGCCGCCCTGGCCGAACTGGAGCAAACCACCGGCAAGCAGTTCGGGAACCCGCAGAATCCCCTCCTGGTGTCCGTGCGCTCGGGCGCCAAGTTCTCCATGCCGGGGATGATGGACACGGTGCTCAACCTCGGCCTCAACGACGAGGTAGCCCAGGGGCTGATCCGGCTGACCGGCAACGAGCGTTTTGTCTGGGACGCCTACCGCCGCTTCATCATGATGTTCGGCGATGTGGTCATGGGCGTTGAGCGGCACTATTTCGAGGAGTGCCTGAATCAGGTCAAGCAGGAAGAGGGCGTGACCCTGGACGTCGAGGTCTCGGCCGCGGGGCTCAAGAAAGTTGTTGAGTTGGAGAAACAGGTTTACCAGAGCCATCTAGGCGAGCCCTTCCCGCAGGACCCCCGCAAGCAACTGCTGGAAGGCGTGCGCGCCGTCTTTGACTCCTGGAACAACGACCGCGCCGTCGCCTACCGCCAACTGAACAAGATCCCGCACAACCTGGGCACGGCGGTGAACGTGCAGACTATGGTTTTCGGCAACATGGGCAATGACTCCGGCACGGGCGTAGCCTTCACCCGCGATCCGGCCACCGGCGAGAATGTGATCTACGGCGAGTTCCTGCTCAATGCCCAGGGTGAGGACGTGGTGGCCGGCATCCGCACGCCGGAGCCTATCTCCCACCTGGAGCAACTCATGCCGGACATTTACCAGCAGTTTGTGGACATCTGCCATCTACTGGAACGCCTGTATCACAACATGCAGGACGTGGAGTTCACCATCGAGCGCGGCAAACTCTACATGCTGCAATGCCGCAACGGCAAGCGCACCGCCCAAGCCGCCATCCGCATCGCTGTGGACATGTTCCACGAGGGCCTGATCACCAAGGAAGAGGCGGTCATGCTGGTAGAGCCTTCGCAACTTGACCAGTTGCTGCACCGACAGTTCGACGCGGCGAAGAAGCCCAAGCCCCTGGCCAAGGGAGTGCCTGCCTCGCCGGGCGCGGCGGCCGGCAAGGTGGTCTTCACTGCTGCCCATGCCGTGGACATGGCCCTGCGGGGTGAGCGCGTGGTGCTGGTACGCCGCGAGACCTCGCCCGACGACATTCGCGGCATGCACGCCTCCCAGGGCATCCTGACCTCGATGGGCGGAAAGACCTCTCATGCGGCTGTAGTAGGTCGGCAGATGGGCAAACCTTGCGTGGTCGGCTGCGGCGCGGTGGAGATTGACTACGAACACAACCAGATGACGGTTGACGGCCACCTTGTCAAGGAGGGAGAGTTCATTTCCATTGACGGCGCCACCGGAGAGGTCATGCTGGGAGACGTGCCCACCACCGATTCGGAGATCATCCTGGCCCTGCGCAACCACCTGCCGGTAGAGGAGGCGCCCCTGTACCGCTTGTTCGCGGAGTTCATGCCCTGGGCCGATGAAATCCGCGCCCTGGGGGTGCGCACCAACGCGGACACGCCGGAGGACGCCGCCCTGGCGGTGGCTTTGGGCGCGGAGGGCATCGGTCTCACCCGCACCGAGCACATGTTCTTTGGGGAGAAGCGCCTGCTCACCTTCCAGAAGATGATCCTGGCGGAAACGCCGGAAGAACGCGAGGCGGCAGCGGCCGAGTTGCTTCCCTACCAACGGGAGGACTTCTACGGCATCCTCAAGGCGATGGATGGCAAGCCGGTCATCATCCGCCTGCTGGATCCGCCGCTGCATGAGTTCCTCCCCAAGGACCCGGCGGGCGTGGAGGCCGCCGCCAAGGTTACCGGCAAGACCCCGCGCGAAATCCAGGACATTGCCGAGTCGCTTCATGAACTCAATCCCATGCTGGGACACCGGGGCTGCCGGTTGGGGGTGACCTTCCCGGAGATCTACAAGATGCAGGTGCGTGCGATCTTCCAGGCTGCCTGTCAGCTCAAGAAGGAGGGCCTGCACCCCATCCCCGAGGTGATGATCCCGCTCGTGGGCATCCTGGGGGAACTGGAACTGTGCGCCGCCGACGTCAAGCAGGTCGCCGCCGAGGTGATGGAAGAGGAGGGCATAGAGTTCGAGTACATGCTGGGCACCATGATTGAGTTGCCCCGCGCCGCCCTGATCGCCCGGGACATCGCCAGCATCGCCGAGTTCTTCTCCTTCGGCACCAACGACCTCACCCAAACCGTGTACGGCTTCAGCCGCGATGACGTGGAAGGTAAGTTCATTCCGGCTTATATCGCCAAGAACATTGTCGCGGTGAGCCCCTTCGAGTCTCTCGACGAAGCAGGCGTGGGCCGATTGGTCAAGATTGCCTGCGAGGAAGGGCGCGAGGGCCGGCCTGATCTCGAACTGGGCATCTGCGGCGAACACGGCGGGGACCCCGACTCGGTGGACTTTTGCCATCGGGTGGGTCTGGACTACGTGTCCTGCTCGCCCTTGCGCGTTCCTATTGCCCGCCTCGCTGCCGCTCAGGCGCAGGTGAGGAATCCCCGTTAGCGTCTCACCCGCAGTCCCGCGCGGGGTCTATCAAAAGGAGGACCAAACATGACCACTATCGAGGCCATTGAGGCCCGCGAGATTCTCGATTCGCGCGGCAACCCCACCGTGCAGGTGGAGGTGTACCTGGCGGGCGGCGCCCGCGGCCGGGCGGCGGTCCCCTCCGGCGCTTCCACCGGCGAGCGCGAGGCGGTGGAACTGCGCGACGGCGACCCCCAGCGCTACGGGGGCAAGGGCGTGCAGATGGCAGTTACCAATGTCAACGAGGTCTTAGCCGAGGAACTGATCGGCTGGGACGCCACTGAGCAAGTGGCGATTGACAACTACATGCGGGAACTGGACGGCACCCCCAACAAGAGCAAACTGGGGGCCAACGCCATTCTGGGTGTTTCCCTGGCCGTGTGTAAAGCTGCCGCGCAGGCCGTGGACCTGCCCCTCTACAAGTACATCGGCGGCGTGAACGCCTGCACTCTCCCGGTGCCGATGATGAACATCCTCAACGGCGGCGCCCACGCCGACAACAATGTGGACCTCCAGGAGTTCATGATCCTGCCGGTGGGCGCGGAGTCCTTTGCCGAGGGGCTGCGAGCCTGCGCCGAGATCTACCAGAGCCTCAAGAAAGTGCTCCAGGCCGCGGGGCACACCACTGGCGTGGGAGACGAGGGCGGCTTTGCCCCCAATCTGCAATCCAATGAAGAGGCGCTCCAGGTGATCGTGCAGGCCACCGAAAAGAGCGGCTACAGCATGGGCGACGACGTCGTCCTGGCCCTCGATCCGGCCGCTAGTTCGTTCTTCGATGCCCAGAAGGGTCGCTACGTCTTGGCCGGGGAGGGTCGGGAACTAACGGGCGAGGAGATGGTGGACTTCTACGAGGACTTGGTTTCTCGCTATCCCATTATCTCCATTGAGGACGGCTTGGATGAGAACGACTGGGAGACCTGGCCCAAGCTGCGCGCGCGCCTGGGCGGCAAGGTACAGATCGTCGGCGACGACCTCACGGTAACCAACACGACGCTGCTGGCCCGGGCAATTCAGGAGCAGGCGATTAATTCGATCCTCATCAAACTGAACCAGATCGGGACGCTCACGGAGACGCTCAACGCCATCGAGATGGCCAAGCGCGCCGGGATGACCGCCGTGGTCTCACATCGCAGCGGTGAGACGGAGGACACCACCATCGCCGACGTGGTGGTGGGTGTGAATGCCGGGCAGATCAAGACTGGGGCACCGGCGCGCAGCGAGCGGGTAGCCAAGTACAACCGCCTGCTCGAGATCGAACAGGAACTGGCCGAGGCCGCTCAGTATCCCGGTCGCCAGGCTTTCTATAGCTTGCGGGGCTAGGCCTGCTTCGGCACCATTTTTGGCCGGCTAGGCTCTTGCCTTCGCAGTCAAATGCCGCTATGCTGGTCGGCGAGGCGAGAGGGGCGGGACCGGCGCCGCAGGTAGCACGGCGGCCCGGTGTAGCAACGATTGCAGCCGGGGGAGAGACCTTCTTCCCATGTTGAGGCTCCGCACATACCTGATCAATTTCTACCGCCAGCGACCGCTGCTGTGCGCGCTACTTCTGGCGGTGGGGGTGTTGGCCCTGGCTACCCGCGGCGATTTTCTTTCCCCCGCTTACCACGGCATGATCCTCGCCGCGCAACTGGTGGACAGCCGCTCCGAAGAATCGGCGCTGGCGGACGAGAATGCGCGCCTGCAGGAGGTCTACGAGTTTCTGCGCACTCCTCAAGGTCAGGAGCTCGCGGCTCGTGCCGAGGTCATGGCGCTGAACCCCGGGGAGAGGCTCATTGTGCTCGCGGAAGCGGCGCGGCAGGCCCAGCAGCATTCGCGGACCGTTCCCGAACTCGTCCAAGACTACCTGCAGCGCTTGGGCGACTCGGTGGTAGTGCGCTTGCGCCGGGCTAAGCAGGTCTTCCTTGTCTGGGCGGGGGTGGAAACAGGCAGCGTCCCTGCAGTCCTCGCGGACGGTCTGGAAGCCGGGGGGACGAAACCGCCGCAGCCCGAGCGGCAACCTCAAGCAACGCCCCCGACCGGGACCTCCGGCGCGCCCTGAGCGGTCAGTCGTTCTCATTCCTGGGGAGACGTTGAGAGCGCCGTGCACGTCGCCGCGGCGCTCGCGCGCTTACCGAGAAGTCAACAGCACCCGGGGGAGGGGTGGCGCTCAGAAGGGCAACTCGTCCTCTGAGGGAGGGGGTGGGGCCGCCGGCTCACCTGCCGCCGGCGGGGGAGGAATCGCCGATTCCCGACGGCTAGCGGCCGGGGAGGGTTCCCGTCGCGGCCGGGAATAGTCATAGTAGTAATAGTAGTAGTAATAATAGTAATCGCCGGCCGTCAGGCGTAGTTTGTTGAGCACCACCCCCAGGATATTGCCCCGCGCGTGGCGCATCAGCCGCACCATCTCGTCGAATGCTTCCCGCGTCACCTGACCGGCAGCGGCTACCAGAATCGTCCAGTCCACCTGGGCGGCCAGGACCAGCGCGTCCGTGAGCATGATGGCTGGAGGCGAGTCGAGCACGATGATGTCGGCGACTGACCGCAACTCCTGCAGCAGCGCGCCCATGCGTGCCGAGTCCAGCAGTTCGGCGGGGTTCGGGGGCAGCGGGCCGCTGGGCAGGATGCGTAAGCGGTCTACCTGGGTGTCCTGGATGGCTTGCTGGGCGCTGAGTTCCCCGACCAGCACATTGGTCAATCCCATGCTGGCATCCACACCGAGCAGATTGTGCTGCGTGGGTCGGCGCAGGTCGGTGTCCAGGATTAGCACCGACTCGCCCGCCTGCGCGTAGGAGATGGCCAGGTTGGCGGCGATGATACTCTTGCCCTCACTGGCACCCGCGCTGGTCACCAGGATGGTGCCCGGCCGCCGGTCAATGGTCGCGAAGTTGATGTTGGAGCGCAGGGTGCGGAAGGCCTCGGCCGGCGGGCTCTTCGGCGCCGTCAGCATCACCAGGTCAGTCATGGCTTCCCCAGTCCAGGGGATGACGCCCAGGAAGCGGATCTCCGGGTCGCGGGTCAGGTCCTCGGGGCGACGCACGGTGTCGTCGAGGGTCTCGAGCAGCAGCACCAGAGCAAAGCCGAGCACCAGGCCGAGGGCCAGAGAGAAGATCAGGGTCCGCAAGGGATTGGGGCTGGTCGCTCGGGCGCTGAGCGCGCCGTCCACCATGGCGCTGCGGCCCCGCTCTGAGGCCACGCTGAGTTTCTTGGCCTCCAGTTGCGTCAAGAGTTCCTGATAGGCGGCGCGTTTGAGCGCGATCTGGTCCTGGAGTTGCTCCAGGAGGCCTTCTTTGTCGAGAAGATCGGCGCGGCGTGCCTCGGTGGCGGCCACCGTGCCCTGCAGACTGGCCACGCGGGCGCTCAGTTCAGCTACGCTCTGGCGAGCGGCTCGCAGTTCCACCTGGAGTGCCGCCGCCCGGCCAGGATCCACCGGTGCGATCACCTCGATAGTAGCAGGGGTCTTGGCCAGGGCTGCCTGGATCTCCTCAACTCGGGTCGCCATCTCAACTACCGCAGGGTGCTCCGGGGTATACCGAGCACGCAATTGCACCAGCGCCACTTGGGCGGTGTTCAGTTGGTCCAGGAGGCTGGTGTAGATGGGATTGGCGGTTACGCTCCGCGCTGTTGTCTGTTGCACGGCCTGGCGATAGGCTGCCTCCACCGCGCGCAACCGCGCTTGCGCGGAAGCCAGGTTGGCCTGCGCCTCATGCAACTCTCCGCGGAAGTCGGGCGTCTCGCCGCCGATGGTGACCGTCTGTCCCTGGCCGGGCGCCGCGCCGGTCGCGTGGGTGGTGAGGGCCGTTACCCCCCACATGCGCTGGTACTGGCGCTTCTTCAGCAGGAGTTCCTCCAGTTCGGCCCGGATCTTTTCCACCTGGCTTTCAAGGTAGCGCTGGGCGTTGGTGGACTGCCTCTGGCGCAGTTCGTCCATGACCTCCAGGAAGGAGGCCGCGGTCTGATTGGCAAATTCCTTGGCCTTGTACTGGTCCTGGGAGACGGCCTCGATGAGGATGAGGTTGGGGGGCTTGACCGTGGCGCTCACCGCCTGGGTGATCTCGGAGGGGTCCACCACAATCTTGCCGCCCACGGTGCGCTCGGCCAGGGCCTTGGCGGTGCGCACTGCCACTTCGTTGCCCTCGGCAATGACGGCCTGGGTCTCGAGGGCCACACGCTCAGTGGGAGGTTGGGCGCTGCCCAGGAGGAAGATGCCCTGAGGCTCCTGGGGAACGAAGACCGTGGCGGTGGCCCGATAGGTCTTGGGCATCCCCCAGGCAATGAAGCCCCCCAACAGCGCCGCCGCCAGCCCGATGGACAGGATAAACCACCACCTCCGTAGGACCATACGGAGGTAGTCGCGCGCGTCGAACCTGCTGAGGGGCACTTCGGCGGTTGTAGCGGTCTGCACTGCCAATTGCTGCGGGCGCCTCCTCGGGGGAACGCGTAGCTGCGACCAAGTGGACCGATTGCTGCACCGCAACAGCACCGCAAGTATAGCACCGGCGGGGAGGGCAAGTCAACACCGTCGCCGGTGCGGAGCACTTCCAGGCGCCCAGGAAATAGAGACCGGGTCTTTCTGTGTTCCCCCCACCTGGCCGCCTAGCGCTCATCACTTGGCGTCCGGCGCTTGACAGCCCCGGCGACGCTGCGTAAAATGGCGGATGTATAGGGTTTACCGGCATTTCTGGACAAAGTTGTACCCAGACGAGAAGGGGGCGGGCAGGGTGGCAGACCTCCAGACTCAACTCCAGCCGGATACAGAAGAGATACCGCGGACCGACGAGCCGACGGCAGAGGACACTTCGGCGCTCCCCCTGGTAGAGCCATCACACCGCTCGCGTTTGCACCGGGCCACCAATCTTCTCGCTCTGGGCCAGGTGCACGAGGCAGCGGCCCTCTGCCGCGAGGAACTAGAAGAATCTCCCGATTCGGTGGATGCTCTGGCCCTGCTGGCCATGGCCGAGGAACAGGCCGGCAACCGCGCCCTGGCCGTCGAACTGCTGGAGGAGTTGCTGCGGCTCGATCCTACGCGCACCGCAGAGGCCCAGCGTCTGGAAGAGTTGCGGCGAGAACTGGAGGAGTTGGAGGCGGAGCAGCCCACGCCCGAGGAGCAGGAGGAGAATCTGCGTCGGCTCCAGCCAGTGGCGCTGATTATCTTGGCGGGCGCGGCGGTGTGCCTGGTGGCAAGCCTGGCCCTGCTGCTAGTAGTGCGCCATCGCGCCGGGCAGGTTCAAGCACGTTACGAAACGGCGCTGCGCGCCGGAGAGTATTACTACCGCAGCGGCTACTATCCGGAGGCGATGTGGTACTTCGCGCAAGCCGCCCAGATCAAGCCCAACGACGGCACCGCCCGGCAGTGGTACAGTCTGGCGCAGCAGGCTTCCCGCTCAACCTCTAGTGCGCCGCCTGCCTTGCCTTCCTTCAATCCGGCCAATCCGCCCTTCCCGCCGGTTCCACTGGGGCCGACAGCGCCCCCGCCGACGACCAGTCCGCCAACTCCGCCGGCGCCCCCAACCTATGAGCCGCCTCCGCCGGTGCGCCTGCCGCCTCGCCCGGTGGGAACCGAACCGGGGTTTGAGCCGCCCCCGCTGCCGGAGACGCCACCCGAGGGGCCGATTACCCCCCCGGTGCCGGTTCCCCCGACACCGGCTCTGCCGCCATCGGGCTCCGGGGCTACTCCGCAGGCCCCCGCCACACCGGAGGCGCCGACCGAGAAGCCGGCCGAGCCCCAGTCCATGATCAAGATCGAGAGGGTGGACCGCCCCGCCAGCGCCAGCCGCCCTTCGGCGCTCCAACGCGGGGCCAACCTGCGGGCGGAGGGCGACCGGCTCTACCACGAACGAGCCTACAGCGCGGCCGCCAAGGCCTACCGCAGCGCCGTATCTGCCTACGAGGCGGCGCGCAGTGAGCGTCCCGAACAGCGCGCGGCGATAGACAGCACCATTTCCTCACTCCAGGCCAAGATTGACCTATGCGAAAAGCAAGCGCAGTAGCGCTGGCGGCGATCCCGCTTTTGCTTGTCTCAGCGGCGCTAGCGGCACCGTCCCCGGCCGGAGAGAACGCGTCCCGGGGGATTCTCCTGGCAGCGCCCCAGGCCGATCCGGCCACCCGCGCCGCTTTCGCTGATGCCCTACTCGACCTGCTTTCCGCACGAGAGGCTGGACAGGCAGTGCTGCTGGGGGCCTCCTCCGCGCTCCTAGGAGCGGCCGGTGTCAGCGGTGAGCAGTACAGCGCGGTGCTGGCCGCCGGGCCAGAGGAGGCCGCGGGAGCGCTGCTGGCCTGGGCGCTTCGGATGGGGTTAACCGAACTGGCGCGAGTGACGCTGGGGCCGGCGTCAGCGCCCGCGCGCTGTGAAGTGCTTTGGGCGCGGTCCGCGGCGGGCCAGGTCCGACAGGCGGTCGCCAGCCTGCCGCAGGCGCTTACGCGGGACACTGCGCCGCTGCTCGCTGCGAAAGCCGCTCGGGTCCTCCTGCACGGGTGGGAAGAAGCGGGGACCATCGCCTCCTCGGGTAACCCACCTGCTCCCGGTACGGTTCCGGAGATCGCTCCTCTGCCAGGTCCGGTGACGGTGCCCTCACCGGCGCCTGCTCCCACTGCGCCGCAGGCGGCGCCGCCGACGCATCTCCAAGCAGCGCGGACCGCTTTGGCGGAGGGCGACGCGGCGCGGGCCCTCGAGCTCACCAGCCGGGCGCTTGAGGCGGGAGAGGATCGGGTGCAGGCTCTACTCCTGCGGGCGCAGTGCCACGGCCTACTCCAGCAAAGCGAGAAGCAGCGCGAGGCCCTGGCGGCGGCGATTGCCCTGGACAAGTCGCTTTACGGGCCGCGGCTGGAACTCGCGGCCCTGGAGCAGGGACGGGGGCTGTGGCAGAGCGCGGTAGCCCTGTACCGCGAGGCCATCGCCGCGCAGCCGCAGGAGCCGGCGGCTTATCTGGCCCTCTCGTTCGTGTACCAGCGGCAGCGCCGGCCGGAGCAGGCGCTACAGGTCCTGCAGGAAGGCGCTAAGGCTGCGCCCGGCAATCTGTCTCTCCTCAAAGTGCTGGCCGCCGAGTACAAGCGGCGAGGACTACTGGCGGCCGCGGAGGAGACTTACGCGGAGATGGTGGGGCTGAGCGAGGGGGCCGCCAAGGCGGAGGCCCTCCAGGAGTTAGGCCGGCTCTACCTGGAAGCCGGCCAGTTTGCGGCCGCTTTCGACGCCCTGCGGCAGGCTGCCCAGCACGTGCCGGCAGGCCAGCCGGTATCATACCAGGAGCTCTTCCTGGCCTGCGACCGCACGGTGCGCCAGGCGCTGGAGGCCGCCTTCGTTGCTCTGGGCGACCTGGACAAGCGGGGACCGGCCCTCCGCGAGGAGGTGTACAAGCGCCTGGCGGCGGCGGTGAGCCAGATTCAGAAGATCAAGGACTTCGCCGCGCTGCTCGACTTGCCCGCCGCGCAGCGTCTGCCGCTGGCCCAGCGCCTGGTGTACTATGCGCTCGCCCTGGAGGCTACCACCAACGCTTTGGTGTACGTGGATACCGGGGATCCGAACCTGAGGACCCAGGCGGAGCAGTGTCGGCAAGAGGCGCTGGCGATGCCCGAGGCGTGGCAAACACCCTCGTAGAGGAGACAGAGGACCAGCCGTTTTCTCGAGGCGGCAATCGGCCGCCGCCCAGGAGTGAAAGACCGATGCTGATCCACGAGTGGACGAGATACCGCGACAGGCCGGCAAGGCGAGAGGAGGAGCCAGTCGAGGCCGAAGGCTCGCCGGTAGAGCCCGCCGAGGTCGCGGGACCTCCGGAGATGGCCACTGTGGAAGCCGCCGAGCCGGAGGAGGCCACGCCGGAGCCAGCAACCGAACCCCAGGCACCGGCGTCGGGGACGGCTTCGCGTCCGACGCCAACGCTCCCCGCCCGCCCGGCGACGCCGCCGGTCAGGCTGGCGGCCTCCGACTTTCAGAGCCGGCGGCTGCAAACGCTGCTTGCCCGCCAGCAGCGCCTCCCCCTGGAGGTGGGCGAAGGCAAGTCCCGCCGGGCCAGTCGGCAGCCGGCCGAGAGCCGGGAGGAGATGATCGAGCGCCTGCTGGACCCCGTGCTCACCATTCATGAAGCGGCCGCCCTGCTCGGAGTGTGCACGACTTCCATCCGCCGCTACACCAACCGGGGTGTGCTCAAATGCTTCCGTACACCGGGCAATCAGCGTCGCTTCCGCCTCTCGGACGTGCTCGACTTCATGGAGCAACAGCAGGAGAGGCTCGAGTAGCGCAGCATGGCCACCATCCTGTTCCTGGGTGACCGGCGGTATCTGGAGTGGCTTCTGGCTGAGGGCAAGCCGGGGGGAGATCTGGCCTTCGTCTTCGGGGGAGGCGGCGATTGGGCCGCAGCGCGGGCGGCCGGCTCAGAGTATGACGGCGTGCTTTGGCAGTGCCGACGGGCGGATGCGAGGATCCTGTCCCAACTACAAAGCACCCGGAAACTGTGTGCGCCTCCCTGCCTGATGGTGATGGAGGAGGCTTCCCCGGAAGCGACGGTGGCCCTCCTGGAAGCAGGCGCTGCCGAGGTGATCCCGGCTGACCTGTCGGCGCGCGAGGTTATCTCCCACGTGCGGGCACTGGTCAAGCGCCCGCAGACGGTGCCTCGGTCAGGGGTGGGGCCGCAGGTACTGCAGGCGGGGCGGCTAGCCCTGGATCTGGCCCGCTACCAGGCGCTGGTGGCGGATCGGCCCCTCGAGTTGACGCCCCGGGAGCTCGGTCTCTTGCGCTATCTGCTGGAGCGGCCAGGGCAGGCCTGTCGGCGGGAAGAACTGATGCAGCAGGTCTGGGACGGCACAGTTCGTGCCCGCAGTCGTACGCTTGACGTTCATGTGGGGAGGCTGCGGCGGAAACTGGCAGGCGCGGAGATCAGAGTAGTGACTGTCCCTGGGGTCGGCTACCGCCTGGAGAGCGACTGAGGTGCGCGCGGACCGCTTGGCTCCCCGAGGTGACTGCTTGACCATCGCTGCCGCAGAGCTCCTACGCGCCACGCAGCCCGACCAGTCGCATCCCTCTCTGCTGCTACGGGTATCCACCAGCGGGGAGGCGACCGCCCTGGCCGAGCTCGCGCCGGGGGTGGAGACGGGCGAGGCGCAAGAGGTTCTGCAGGAGCTGCTGCCCCTGGTGCAGGGCCGTCGGCCCCTGGAGCGCGGCGCCCTCTGGGAGCGGATGGCTCTCGCGATTGAGTGGCACCGAGCGACGGACCCCGCGAGGGCGGCCGTGCTCAGCGCCCTAGATCTGGCGCTGTGGCAGTTAGCGGCGCTGCAGGCGGGCCTGCCCCTGTATGAACTGCTAGGTGGCCGCTACTTTGCGCAGGTGGACACGTACCGGGTGCTTGATCCCCAGGAGACACCCACGCAGCCGCCGGCGGGCGGCGCGCTGGTGGCGGCCCAGGACGATCCGGAGCAGGTGGTGGCCCGCGCCGAGCACTTGCGCCGACAATGGGGGGATGGAGTGCGCTTGTTCGTGGACCTCCAGGAGGCAGTCGGGGACCTGGAGCAAGCCCGGCTGGTGGCGCGGCGACTGCAAGCGATCGAGGTCTTCTGGTGCCTGGACCTACTCCCGGCCGATGGCACCCGGGAGTACTCGCAACTTGCGGCCGAAGTGGAGTTGCCGCTGGGAGCCGGCGCGAGGCTGGCCGGTTTGCCCGGATACCAGCGGCTTCTAAGGACGAGGGGCTTGGACCTGTTGGCGGTTGACGTGCGCCGGTGCGGCGGCTTGACCGGCGCGCAGCGGATCGCATGGCTGGCCGCGGCTCGGCAACTGCCGGTGGCCCTGCTAGGCGGGCGCTGGCCGCTGACTCTGCTGTTGGTGATGCATTTGGCCGCGACCGGCGCTGCGTATCTGCCGGTAGCGCGGCCCGACGAGGGCACCATGCTGGAGCCGCCCCTGGTGCTCGACGAGGGGTTTGTTTCCCTGCCGGAGGGGCCAGGAGTGGGCGCCGAGGTGCCGGCTGAGGTGGTCGCGGGCTACGTGCCGACGGGAGAGTAGCCAGCGCTGGCCTACCCGGCGAGTGGGGCGCGCGGCGAAGAAACGAGCGGTGCTCAAGCATCACCTAGGCTCTAAGTACTGCCTGACGGCGAGGACTGACTTGCAGGATGAGCACATTGGTCGCCTCCGTCAAAGAAGCCGGGGAGCATCTGGCCCAGATCATTGAGCGGGTTTGCGGTTCCTGTGGCAATGCCTGCTGTCACCAGGGAACCATGATGGGCAGCGCCGACCTGCGCCGGCTCTACAAGGGCATGCTGCTGGAGCCGGAACTGGCCGCCACCGTGGAAGGCGGCTTGCGGCGGCGGGGGCGGCAGCTGCGAGAGGAACTGGCCGCCCTCGAGCAGGTAGCCGAGATTCTGCGCGCCACCCTGCCGGTGGAGCGGCGACGGGACCTGAGCCTGCTCGAGGAGCAACTGGCCGGGTGGCGGGACTTCTGCGATCGGCTTGACCGCCCTGGCCCTCTGACCATGGAGCGTCTCAACTACCTGCTGCGCTTCTCGGCGATTCGCGCCAACACCCTGCGCGTGTTGCGCGAGTTTCCGGGAGCGGTGGAGGCGCTGTCGGCCCGGGCCTTGCGGCCGCCGGCTTTCCACGCCAACGGCCGCCGGATGACTGCGCCGCACTGTCTGTTCCTCCTGAGCGAAGGCTGTCTGGCGGGGCCCTGGAAACCGGCCAAGTGTGCCAACTTCTATTGTGCGGGGGAGCCCAACGTGCTGGAGGAAGTCGCCCGAGAGATGCCTTTCGACGAGTTTGTTCTCGCCAACTTCCGCTCGATGACGCCAGACCAGGTGCTGCGCTACGTGGAGATCGAGTTGGCGCTGGGCCGAGAGTTCGTGGAGCCCAAAATCATCGTCGAGCCCAACACGGCTCTGCGCGAGGCCCTGGTGGCGGCCCTGCGCAGTCACTTCGCGGCGGTGGAGATCAGGTCGGAGGCGGCGCCCTTCATGTGGTCCACCAGTGAGGCGCAGACCCGCCTGGAGGCGCTGCCGGCACAGGTGGCCTATGTCATCGAGACCGAGGCAACGGACGGGGGGGCGCTGTACGAGATCGCGGTGGCGCTGGACCGGCTGCGCGCGGCGGGCAAGCCACCTGCCTTTTACCTGCTCGTCGGTCACCTGGGCGAGCATTCCTTCTTCCCCCACCCGATGTGGTCCGACCGCATGATGAGCCAGCCCCTGGGCTTTCTAGACCTCATCGCGGTGGAACTGGGTCCCTGAGAGCGGGTATGATAGGCGTCACGGATTGCCCCGGGTCGGGGCGCACCTGATTCACCCTATGGTCTGACTAGTCCCACCTCCACAGCACCCGCCCCTCCCTATCACAGATTTCCCCCACCTCAATCGCTCCGCGCACGGAGTTGCCAATCACCACCCGCTGTGCGCTGTCTAGGTCTTGCAAAGCGATCGGCTGCTCGGAGCCGCCGCTTTCCCTCAGAAAGTGGGCCCGCCACAGGCCCGGCAACAGGCCCTCCCGCACTGGCGGGGTTATCCATTGTCCCGCCCGGCGCACAAACAGGTTGGTGATCGCCCCCTCGGTCAGGCGCCCACGCTGGTTGCAGAAGAGCACCTCAAAGAAGCCGGCCTCGCGGGCCCGCTGAAGTTCCCGATCATACAAAGCGCGCCGATTGGTCTTGTGGTAGAGAAAGCGGTCACCGGAGTCGGTCCGCTGCGCCGACAGCCGCACTCGCACCGGTTTGCCCGGCGG
>CALFVE010000287.1 GCA_937928475.1 uncultured bacterium
GCAGAGTGCGCCTTTTTCGTTGATCCGCCCTATACTGTCGCGGGTCGCCGGCTATACCGTTATTCCGACGTTGACCATGCCGCGCTTTTCGCGGCCTTGGCACGCCTCAAGGGGAGCTTCCTTGCAACCTACGACGACGCGGCGGAGATTCGCAGCCTAGCTGAAGCCCACGGGTTCGCGGTGGCGACCATCACTATGAAGACCACGCATCACACCCCGAAAAGAGAACTCCTCATTAGCCGCAACCTCGCCTGGTTGAGCGGCTAGTCAACGCCGCTGCATCTTGGCACGGATCCTGTCCTCAAACACCTGCAGGCTCACCGGAGTCCCCGCCGTGAGCCCCTCTACCGCTCGCTCGAGAGTCGTCATGTAGACCTCGTCTTCGACCAGCCTAAAGGGCCCTTTTCCTCGACATACCTGACGATGAATCAGGCGATGTCACAACTCGAGACATCGGACACCTGCTCCATCCTACCCAGCTCGTCGAAGAAGCCGCGGTCAACCACGACGCACATCCGTTTCCCCCAGCGCCTCAGGGTGGGCACCGTAATGAGCAGTTGGGGCATGAGTCGCTGGGGCCCGCTGCTGCGATAGTCCGGGTGTCTGCGCCCGGCCGGCAAGGGCAGAGCAGATCCGCTGGTCTGCGCCAGTGCTTCGAACTCCGCCTCCATTTTGGCTCCGGAGAAATACACCGCCTGCATCTCCAGGGCACACCAGGCCAGAGGCTCGCTGCCGGAATGCACGAGCACGTGGTCTCTGCGCCCCACGGGGCTTGGCCTCTCGCCCCGCCCTTTGCCCCTGACCGCTCGTTCAAGAAACGGCACCTCCTGGACGACCGTTGGTTGCTCGGTTCCTAGGATTTCGCGACCGATCCAGCGAAAGATCCGCTCCCCTTCGCAGAACCTGTATGGACAGACGGTGTGCACCTCGGTTTCTTCTTTCACAGGACGTACCGGGCCCCTCCCCGCTTCGCGTTGATAAAGCCGCAGCGAGCACACCCCACCTCGTTTGGCGCACCTCTCCTCACCACCCTCGCGGGAACGAAAGGGGCACCGTCTTCGCTCTAGCCGCCCCTGTAGGCTAATCTCCTCCTGGGGGAGGGCTAGTCGCTCCGCAGGGCTGAGCGCAACAAAGGAGAGGCCATACCATTCACCAATCCCATAAAGGCTGGTCGCTCCGCGGTTGCCCGATTCTGGCATAGTGGTCCTTCGCGATCCTACGAGATCCAGCAACTTCCGTAAGCGGGCTCTCATCATCCTGAGGCCCGCTGTCTACGCCCGCTCGTTCAGCCTACGTTTCAGGCGCGCGAGGTAACGGCCGTCTACGCTCGCCGTCACCCAAGGGTCGTGCTTGCCGTGGTGGTCTACATGCTCCACCGATACATATCCGTCGAAGCCGTAGGTCAGCAGTTTGCCCAGGAAGGCCTCGTAATCGAGCACCCCCGAATCTAGCCAGGTGATCTCGGTGCCGCCCAGGCGCCCCGGCCAGTTGTGCGCGTGCATGTGGATAGTGTGCGGCCCCAGTTGCTCCAGCGTGTACCAGGGGTCCTCGTCGGGCAGGCAGACCTGGAGGTTCACCCCCAGGTTAGGCCGGTTCACGCCCTCCAGCAGACGCAGGGTCGCCGCCGAGGAGGACATCAGCCCGTGCCCGATCTCCAAGCAGAACCGGATCCCCTCGTCCGCTGCTTCGTCGCACAAGATCTGGAGACCGCGAATTGCCGCTTGCCACTGCTCGGGCGCAGCCTCGGCATCGCTGACGTGGCCAGTGAAGACGCGGATCAAGGGTTTGCCCAACTGGCGACTGATGCGAATATACTCCCGCCCCAGCGCGAGGCTGTGCTCCCAGGCGACCTCGCCCTCGGTGAACTCGAAGTACGGGCAGAGCTGCGCGCAGGCCAGTTCGGCTTCCTCCAGATACTCTTTGAGCCGGGCCTTGTCCACGTCCCAGACCACGTTGTGCCAGAACTCCACGCCATCGAAGCCTCCCTCGCGCTTGAGGCGCAGGAGTTTCTCGCGCAAGTTGTCCAGGCCAAAGGCGTAGCAGAAGGCAGACTTGATCATGGCGAACCTCACGAATGAGTATTAGTGACGGTGCCGGTGCTGATTCCGACCTTAGCGACGTCCGACACGTGTGAGCGAGGCGCAGGGTACTTCTCTCGGCGGCCGAGGTAAGCAGTTAGCCTCCCGGGCGGCAGGCCCTGCGCCAGCGCTCGATCTCCGCCGGCGTTCCCAGGGCCAGCACTTTTCCCCCTCCTGCCGGCAGCAGCAGTTCGGCCTTCCCATTCGCCTCCGTGACGTTCTGGTCAAGCACCAGGTCCCACACGACGGTCTCCGGGCCCCGATTGTGCATAAGTTGGAACTGGCGGCGGTCAGTCGTGTTGTCGTTGACGGCGACAACCACCAGAACCTCGGCGAGGTCCGCCCGGGGCCGGAAGGCCGCCAGGGAAATCTCGGTGTCGCTGCTGGCGATCTGCGCGGCTCCCTCGTCTTTCTCTACCCGCACCAGGAAGGGGGCGGCTTTCTCCAGCGCCGCGAAGCAGTCTCCGATGGCCTTCAGTTGACAGGTCTCGTGCCAGGTCTCGGTGCGCAAGGTGTATTCGTAGGCCCGATTGTCCCAGTCCAACTTTTCCCCGCGCGGAGCGTAGTAATGGTAGAAGAAAACCCCGGTGGCGCCCTCCTGCACGGCGGCCCAGGCCTGCCAGGTGCAGAAAGTCGGATTAGGCATGTGATAGGCGCCCATCCAACCGAACCAGGGGGCGCCCTCCAGATAGACTTGCTCGGAACCCATCCCCTGGGCGATGACGCAGAAGGCGGCCCCGGCTGCGCGGGCGACTTCGTAGTAGCTGCGGCAGTAGCGGCGAAAGAGGCTCTTGGCGGCGGGGAGGTTGTCCGGGGCGCAGCGCGGATCGCGGCCCAGCGGATAGATGTCGCTGCTGATCACCTCCGGGCGGAAGAGTTCCACCGCCTTACGGGCCGAGTCCAGCCGGTTGTACAAGAGCAGAGGCGGGTGCTGAGGGTCTAGTTTTCTTACCAGTTCCACGAAGGGCGCGAGTTCCTCCACCGCCGAAGGGGGCATCTCCTCGCACAGGCCCCAGCAGAGCAGCCCCCAGCGGTCACCGAAGCGCTGGGCGCGCCGCTCGAAGAGGGGGACGATCTCTTTCTCATGGCGTTCCCGGCGGCTTTCCGGCGTGCCCCAGCGGAAGGGGAAAAACATGGGATCGCTGCCGTCCGCCCAGTAGATACGGAGCCCGGCCTTTTCGCCTAGGCTTAGCATGCGATCCAGGGCCTCGTCGCCGTGCCCCTCGCCGTTCATCCACCAGCAGTTCATGTGATGGCGCTTGAGGTCATCGAAGACGAAGGGCCAGGTCTGCTCCCCGTAGGAACCGCCGTACACCCCCAGAGGGAAAAACTCCCGTATCGGAGGAATCTCTCGCGCGGGAGCCGGTTCGTCCAGCCAAGCCGGATGGTGCTGGAGCACCGCCTCGGGAAAGTACGGCGCGGCCGCCGCGAGCGAGGCGGCGCAGAGCAGCCAGGCAGCTGCAACTAGGGCGTACATGGCCCCACCTCCCCGTCGTTCTTTCCTTCAAAGCTTGGGTGTCCCCCACGCCGCGCCACCACCGGCAAGGGTGGGCAGTCCTCACCCTACTTCCCGCTCAGCCACCGCACCGTTTGCGCGAGCTGCGCCACCCACTCCGGCATCTCCCAGAAGGCCTTCGTGCCCGCGGAGGCCTCACCCAGGACTGTGCCCGCGAAGACTGCCACCCGGCCCTGGCCGTAGGGGTGCTGCACTAGCAGCGGTTCGCCGCCTTCGCCCTGGAGCGTCACCTGCGCGCCCGGCTTGGGCTTGACCAGGTGCCGATAGAGCACGGCGGCATCACCCATCCCGGCTATCTTCACCGGCGGCTCGCACTTGCAGAGCTCCCAAGGGCCGCTCAGTTCCACCGGCAGCAGCAGCGGCCAGGCCCGCTTCATGTTGTCGTCTTGCCCCAGGGTCACCGGCCCGCCCAGGATCAGCAGGCCCCCGCCGTCCTTCACCCACTCCGACAGCAGCAGCACCTGCCCGTAGTTGAGGCCTTTGGTCTCCACGTCGGCCAGTACAATCACATCCTGCTGCCAGATCGGCTGCCAGTCCCAGTCGTAGCCCTGCAAGCGGGTGCCTTGCTGCGGATGATAAGAGGTGTAAGCGTCGGATTGCTTGGCGTGGGGCAGAGTCTTGAGGGCGGCGTCAATCTGATACAGGCGGTTGAATAGCCCGCGCACTACCAGCACATCGAGCACGCCGTCGTCCGTCTTGGTCAGCCCCTCCGGGCGCTGGAAACTCCGGTAGTGCTCCGCCAGTTCCTCATCGCTCCACGGACGGATCAGGTCAATGATCAGATTGTCCCACCAGCCGGCTACTCCGCCCAGGTAGTTCACGCCGCAGCCCATAAAGCCGTAGTCGGCATAGTCGAACTCGGTGGTGAAGGTCTCATAGACTCCGGCTTGCTTGAAATCGGTGGCCTTCAGCGTCTTGGTCTCGCCGTACAGGCCACCCACGCCGGGGAAGGGAGATTGCACCGACCGGTTGGTAACCAACTGAAAGACCGGCGCGTCCACCTTGTTGTCGGCTACCTTCAGGCGGTAGGTGCAGCGGTAGCGCCCGGGGATGCGAGGGTATTCATAAGTGTAGGCCATGGGCCCGGTTTTGCCGCCGGGTTTTCCCCTTACCGCGCCGCCCGCCGAGGCGTCGGGATCGGGCAGACGCTCGGCCACGTCCTCGCCGCCGCCCCAGCGCTCCGGCTCGACCACTGTGCGCCAGGACTCGCCCTCCGTAGCCGGCGGAGGCGCAATCTGGAGTTCGGCGGCGCTCGGCCCCGTGGGTTTTCCCCCCGGCGGCTGCTCCCAGACCGGCGCCGGCTTGGGTGTGGTGACATCTACTACCAGGATCTTCCAATACGGCACCTCGCCGATGGCAAAGACGCCGTTCGCCGGCTTGCTAGGCTCCGCCGCGGTCGCCTGCATGTCCACCACCCAGGCCTGGCGCAGACCGCGCAGGTTCGCCCAACGCACGGTTACGTTGGTGGCCGGCTGGGCCGGCAGTTGCTCCTTGCCCAGCGTCGTGGGAGACTCCGGCGGGTTGTAGAGGTGAATCACGTAGCGAGTGCCGCCCTCCGGGCAGTCTCCTACCGCCGCGAACTCTTGCCACCAGATCGGGCGGCTACCGCTGACCTTGAGCGCGTCGCCGGCGCCGCGCCAAGTGGTGAGGCTGTCGTCCCAGAGCAGCCGGCTGAAGCGCGTGGCGCTGCGCGTGACCCACTCCCAGCCGGGGCCGACGTAGGCGTTCATCAAGTGCGCGCGCAGGCCGTACTGCAGAATGCAGTTGTAGAGGTTATTGGCCGAGCGGTTGAAGGCATAGGTGGCGTAATGCCCGCCGTAATAGCGCACGATCTCCGCCTCCCGCCGCACCGTCCGGCAGTACTGGAGCCAGGGAACATCGCCGGGGAAGGCCATCGCCTCATTGGCGATCAGGCCGTCGTCTTTGCACTTCTCCCGGAAGGTGGCCGGCGTATTGTCCAAGGGAATGGACCAGGTGATATCGGTGCCCGCGTTGTAGCCGAAGAGATAGCCGGGCTTGGCGGCCCAACACTCCCGCTTCATCCGCTGCACCAGAGCCACGTTCATCGCTTCCAGGTTCGCCTTCTCGTCCACGTTCCAGGACCCGTCCAGTTTCCGGTAGCGGCCCGCCCAGAACTCGCCGTCGAAGCGCACCCCATCGAAGCCGAACATCTGGGCCGAACCCACCAGTTCGCCGATGCCGATGGCCGCCACCTCAGGGTCGGCGCAGTCGTACCAGATGCTGCACCAGTTCTGCCCGCCCTGGGGGAGGAAGCGCTGAAAGGCCGCCGAGCCGGTATAGCCGGATTTCTCCATCTCCTCGGGCGTTCCCGGCACCGGACGCGGCTCATGGGGATGTGGTGGCCCCAGAGCAGCGATCCAGTCCAGGAAGGCCGCAGAGTAGTTCTCGCTATAGAAGCGTCCGTTGCTGTAGGGAGCGAGGTCGGGACGGCGGCGGTAACGCTCGAAACCGGCAATCCCCCCGGCCGCGGCCTTGCCGTAGGTTACTACCTTGATGCCGTGCTCGTGCATCGCGTTGATCACGGCGATCATGTTGGCCTTGCACTCGTTGTAGGTAGTCTGTCCTGACCACCAGCGCTCCTCTTCGGGGGTGAGTTCATCGAAATCGCTGGGCCCCCAGGCAAACTTCTCCAGGCAATTGCCCCAGGTGCTGCGGAGCTGTTCGGCAAACTGAGCGGGATACGTATCCCGGATGGGGTCAATCTGTCCGGAGAACTGCCAGGCGCCGTGATTGCCGTGACCGAACTGGAGCACCTGGTGCACGCTACGCGCGCAGGCGAAGTAGTCGCTCTTCCTGCCGAAGGGCTGCCCGCCGCGCAGCAGGGTGGCTCGCAGTTCCATCCCCAGCACGGTGGGCAGTTTCAGCGACCCCTCCCAGGTCTGCTCCCCCTGCGCGGGCACAGTCAGGGCCTGCTCGGCGAGAGTCTTGCGCGTGTCCACGTCTCGGATCAGTTCCACCCGCAGGGTCGCTTGGGACTCGGCCGGATCAGGATTAACGACCACGACCTTGAAGTGGGCTTCCGCACCCGGCTCGTAGTAAATCTTGTCCGCCCGTACCGTCTGAAGTTGCAGTTCCGCCGCCGCCGGCCAGACCGCCAAGCCGGCGAGCACGACCAGCACAAGCAGCAAGTGTAGACGCATAACCGCCTCCTTGGATAAGCGTAGGGCATTCTTGCGCGCGGCAAGTAACCCTCGAGGTGTCCGGGCCTAGTCCGGTGGCCACTCTACTTCGGTCAGCAGGGCCAGGGCCTTCTGCAAATGCTCGTCGGCGCGGTGCAGTTCCTCCCGAATCGCTTCCGGCATCCGATGGGTCTCCGCGACCAGGAGCACCTCGGCCCGCGCGTCCTTGATCCGCTCCCGAATGTGATCCAGGTTCATAACTCCTCCCTCCGTGGGAACGGGGACCGCCCCCGGCCTCACGAGAGTCGCGCGGCCAGCGTCTCTTCGGCCAGGGCGCGGATCGAGTTCTCGCTCCGCCCGAAAACGGCGCTGACCAGGGTGTCGTTGAGGGGCTCGGTCCAGTGGCGGGGGATAGCCTCCGCGCCGTGCAGCGCGCCCCAGACCGAGCCGGCGGTGGCCCCGTTGCAGTCGGTGTCCCAGCCCCCCTGCACCGCCAGGCCCACCGCCGCCGAGAAGTCTTGCTTGGCGTGGAGTAGGGCGATCAGCACCAGCGCGGCGTTGTTGAGCGTATGCACCGGGTGATAGTGTCCGTACTTTTCTTCCACGCGGTCGCAGGTGCGCTCCCAGTCGCCGTCCAGGGCATACCAGGCCAGACAATCGGCGACCATCTCCGCAAAGCGGGAGCGCGCCGGGATGACGCACAGCGCCGCCTCCAGCGCCTCGCCCAGGTCGCGTGTCGCCAGGCACGCCGCAATCAGCGCGGCAAAGAACATCTCCCCGTAAATCCCGTTGCGCGTGTGCGATATGCAGGCGTCGCGCCAGGCGAACTCCGCAGCCCGCTCGGGCTGCCCCGGGGTCAGGTAGCCCCACAGGTCCGCCCGGATCTGCGCGCCGATCCATTCCCGATAGGGGTTGAAGAGCAGCGCGGAGTCCGGCGGCTTCATCCCGCAGACCAGGTTGCGGTAAGCGGCCCGCTCAGCGGTGTATACCTGGTGGTAAGGGAGATACCCGAGCCAGCCTTCGGCCACATGCTCAGGAGTGAACTCCGGGCCCTGCCGCTCCCAGATGAGCAGGTTCACCACCGGGTAGTCGGTATCGTCGTCGCGCTCGGCGCGGCGAATATTGCCCCGCAGCAGGGGTGAATCCGGCGGGGCGAAGTTGAGTCCTTCGGGCGGAGTCAGGGGCGGCAGGTAGTCGCGCAAGGGATAAGCGCCCGCGGTTTCCGCCAGCGCCCGTACCACCGCCCGCCCGGCGCCCTCCACCGGCTTGCCCAACATGCAGCCCGCGCAGCGTCCCAGCCAGGCGCCGAGGATGCGATCCGGCAGTTGGCTCTCGTTCACAGGCAGGGTTGGCGGCTTTTCCGGGCGCACCGCAACAATTCTCTCCCAGGTGGAGGGCTCCTCGTACCTCCAGTCCTCGCGGTAGGGCAGCGCGATGCTCTCCGTCCAGAGACGCTCTCCTTCCACCTGCGCGTCCGCCGACTCAGCGAACAGCGCCTGCACTGCCTCCGGGTCGCGGCCCTCCTCGCACAGTTGGGTCAGTTCCGCCTCGCGCAGCGCCTGCCATTCCGCTTCGGGCATAAGGAGCATTCCGGCATCATACCTCAGGTTGAGTCGCGGGCGATAGCCGCCAGTGACCTGCCGCGCCCTTCACTCACCGCTCACTGCCTCCAGGACCTCCCGCGCCTTCGCCACCACCTGCTCCGCCGTGTCCTCCGCCAGTTTGCTGCTCCGGGCCAGGCGCGTTTCGTAGCCGCCCTCGGCGAAGGCTTGGCGAGTGGGCAGATACCCCTCCCAGCCGTTGGCCAGTTCCACGACGGCGGTAGTGGGGAAGGGCGAGTTGGCCTCAATGGTCAGGCCGATCTCCGCGAAGACCTCAGCAGGAATCCCCACCAAGGCCGTCGGGCCCAGGCGCAGAGCCTGAATCTCCATCTCCACCTCGTGTTCGTCGGCCTGTGCTAGATGCCAGGCCTCGTAGTCATAGACTTCTTCCTCGCCTCGTGGCCAGCCGGGACGCCCATCGGCGAGGGCCGCCTTGGCTCGGGCGAGCCGCTCCGGCTCCGGCTGTCGCACCCCGGCGCTGAGCGAAGCGTGCGCCTCTGCGAGGGTCCAGTCCTCGCAGAAGTCCAGGCGCGGCAGCAGGTTGAGCGTGGCCTGTGCGAGGGTCAGCCCCGTCTTGCGAGTCGCCTGGTCGTTGCGAGCACGAGGGGGCGGAGGAGCCACCCCCACGCCGCGGGCGACCTCCCGCTTGCCGCCCAGCACGTCCCAGTGGTTGAGGTCCCCGCAGGCTCCGTTCAGGAACAGCACCACCGCCTCCGGCCCCAGCGCCTCCTGCAGGGCCTGGCTCAGATAGCCGACGAAGTCCGCCGAGAGGAGCGGCTCGCCGCCCTCAATGGTACAGGCGTGCAGGGCATAGTTGATCACCAGCGCCGGAGCCCTGCTGTGCGCCGGGCGAAAGGCGAAGAGCCGCATCTCCGGATTCACCGGCCCCGCCGGACGCAGCGCCTCCGGATTACCGATCCCCGGATTGGTGCGCACGCTTCCGTCCCTCATCCAGTACCGCCGATTGAATTGCAGGCCCGGCACCTGCACTGTCCCCACACCCAGCCCCGCCGGTCTCGCTCGTGAACGCGCCTCCCGGAGCGCTTGAGCGCACCAGCCGACCAGTCTCGCTAGGTAGGCCTCATCCCCGGTTGCTCTGAAAGGCCGTCGCCGAGGGCGGGCCGTGATGGGTATGCGTCGCTGCCACGAACACTCGCTCGCCGGGAATCTCCGCCTCTCGCTGCGCGGCCTCGCGGATCGCCAGCACCGTGTCGCGATGCAGGGCGACGCAATCCACCGAGAGCAGCGCCAGTGGCTCTTCGGCCTCCATCACCAGCGCCCGAGCCAGGAGGTCGTCGTGTACCCCGCAGGCTTTTCTGTCGGCCAGGCCGCCCGGCATGGAGGAACCCAGCGCCGGATTGATCACGACGGCTGCGG
This sequence comes from uncultured bacterium, assembly GCA_937928475.1. Lineage (GTDB taxonomy): Bacteria > Armatimonadota > Zipacnadia > Zipacnadales > Zipacnadaceae > Zipacnadum. Next base: position 9,713 of record CALFVE010000287.1, read on the forward strand.
CGCCGACCAGGGGCGTATGCATCGGTCGGAGGCCCTCCCCTGCCCTGTATCGGATCGCTTCCCTGCTCATCGCTGACCCCTCACGACTCCCGGCTAACGACCCCCAACATCTCCACTGCTTTCGCCACCACGGCCTCGCCTGTTTCCGGCGCCAGTTTGCTGCTGCGAGCCAGCATGATCTCGTAGCCGCCTTCGGCAAAGGCCCGCGTCGTCGCAAGATACCCCTCGCAGCCGTTGGCCAGTTCCACCACCAGCGTATGCGGAAGCGGCGAGTGAGCCTGAATCAGCTGCCCCAGCTCGGTGAAGACCTCGTTGGGAATCCCCACCAGGCCCACTCGCCCCAGGCGCAGCGCCTGAATCTCCAGGTCCACCTCGGTCTCGCCTGATTCAAACAGACGCAGGGCCTCCAGGTCGTAAAGTTCCTCCGCGTTCATCTCCTCCGGCGGCTTGGCAGCGCGCACCGCCCGGGCGCGCTCCAACTGCTCGGGCGGCGCTTGGCGCACCGCCGCCGTGACCACGCCGTGCGCCTCGGCCACCGTCCAGTCCGAGGTGAACTCCAGGCTGGGGAGCAAGTCCAGCGCCGCCTGGCCCAACGTGCGTCCGGCCCGAGGAGTGAACTCTTTCTCGCGGGCTACCTCCATGAACAGGTCGTGGGTGACCTCCGCCGGCTTCTCCCCGCCCAGCACGTCCAGGTGGTTGATGTCCCCGCAGCAGCCGTTGAGGAAGAAGGTAACGGTGTCCTCGCCCAGCGCCTCGCGAACCGTCTCGCTGAGGTAGTGCGGGAAATCAGCGTGAATCTCCGTCCCGCCCACCGTGTCCAGGTGCAACCCGAAGTTCACCACCAGGGCCAGCGGCGCCTCCCCCTGAGGTGGGCGCGCCTTGCTCCCCTCGCCTGCAAGGAGAGGGGTCGGGGGTGAGGCCGCCCGCCGGAACACCAGCAGCCCCATCTCCGGGTTGACCGGCCCGGCCGGACGCACCACCTCCGGATTGGCAATCCCGGGGTTGGTGCGCACCGTTCCGTCCTTCATCCAATAGCGTCGGTTGAACTGCAAGCCCGGCACCAGCACCGAGCCGAAGCCCATCTCGGCGGGAACCGCCCGCCGCTGGGCCTGCGCCAGAGCCTCGAGCGACCACTGCACCAGCCGGTCCCGGTAGCCCTCGTCGCCGGCGGTGCGGAAGGCTCCCCAGACCGGCCCGCCGGTATGCGTGTGGGTGGCGTGCACGAAGACGCGCTCTCCCGGTATCCCCAGTTCCCTCTCGGCCGTCTGGCGGATGGCCAGGACCAGCGGCCGCGGTGCGGCGATGGCGTCCAGGGCCAAGATCGCCAGCGGCAAGTCGGCCTCAATAACCAGCGCCTTGGCCAGCAAGTCCGTCCGGATCCCGGTGACCTTGCGGTCCTCGAAGTAGCCCGGGATAGAGGCTCCCAGGGGGGGATTGATGACCGCGGTGGCGGCGCCCACTTTCGGGTCTGCCATAGTTGATCCTTTCACTCGCAGCGGGTAGGCCCCCGACACTGGTGGGGGTAGGCTACGTGCCGGAACCCGGCCGCCCGGTTACAGCGGAATGAAGCAAGTCGCCCCCAGCACGCCATGCGCATTGCCGGTGCCGGGGTTGTTCACCGGCGGCGGAGCGCCGAGGTCGTTGTACCAGGGCTCTTCGGCGGCGGTGTCGTGCGTGCGGGCGTACTGGTAGGCCTCCAGCATGGAAACGAAGCCGTCGCCGCTAGTGTCCGCCGTCACGCTGTCCCCCGTGTCCGGGGTGGTGCCGCGCAAGGCCGCCAGGAAGTGATATTCGAACATATCGTAGGTGTAGCTGTTGGTGGCCGGGTCCTTGCGCGCCCAGGAGGGCTGGCCCTCGTTGGCGGCGGACATGATTACCCGGCGCGGCCCGAGCAGATCGCTGATAAAACCACCGCTGAAGCACTGCTCCATCTGCACGACTATGCGATGGTAATGAGTAATCTTATTCACTTCGGTGGCGAACTCGTCGTCGGTGATCTTTTCTCCCCACAGGTTGAGCGTCTCGTCAATTCCCAGGGTATCGGTCTTGTCGCCGTCGCCGTTGATATCGAGGTTGTAGGTCGCCTCCGAAAGAGCGTCAGCCTCGTCGCCGCTCGTGTCCACCACTCCGCCGTACATCCCGGCAGGATGAGCGGCGTCTATGGGAGCACGCGCAAAGCCGCCGCCGTGGTCGGTGCTCATGATCAGCAGGGTGTCACCGTCTCGCATCTGCTCGGCCAGCGCATTGAAAACGGTGGCGAGGTTGGCTTTAGTGGCGGAGAAGTCCACGGTCATGCCGGCATCGCGGGCTACCCCGTCCGCGTACACGACATAGATGTTGGCGTCAGTGTAGCCGGCGTCCTTGAGCAGTTGGTAGAGGCACTTGGTCTCGTTCCAGTAGCGGACGTGGTTATTGGCCGCGTTTATGCCGCCGGCAATCAGGACGGCGTAGCGAAGGCGGAGAACGTAGCGGATGATGGGGTAGCGGCTGAGGCGGCGCACGGGCTGTGGGGGAGTAGAAAGGGCGAGGCGCGAGGCGGTGGCGGGGGTGAGCACCGGCTCGAGCACCGCGGTGGCACCTTGTGTGTGCGGTGGGTCGGCGCCGGTGGGCCGCCGCACCAGTACGCGCAGCTGTACCAGGTCCCCGGAGCGGACTCCGACCGGCAGCCTACCGACCAGCAACTGGTAGGAGTCGGGGGGCAAAGGGAGGTTCAGCGCCACGCGGCTGTAGTCGTCCAATAGCATGGGCACCGAACCGTCATAGTAGTAGCCCACGACCGTGGTCTGACGCCCTATCAGTTCCAGCAAGCGAGGGCCCGCCAGACGGCTGAGGTTGGGTCGCAACAGTGTCGGGCCTGGTGCCTGCTGCGCTGCCAGCGGCACCAGCATCGTCCAGAGCAAACCGACGACGACAGTTGTCCAAACGCGCTTCATCTGACACCACGCTCCCTTCGCATATGGGGGCATCCAGGCAGGGCAGAGAGCGACTCTCGCCGTAGCCTGCCCCTGTGCCTCGGCGGCACCGATCACGCCATCATCTCCTCCACGGAGTGCTCCGCTACGTACTCCCCGCGCAGGCAGGGCAGCACATACGGCCCCTCCGGGATGACCGCGATACTCGCCTCGGGGCCCAGGTCTTCCAGCGCCCGCTGCACGCCTGCCTCCACGGTCTCGATCGGCTCCACGAATAGTTGCCGCTGAATCTCCGGGTCCAGAGTCGAGAAGTTCAGCAGGTGGTGCTCCCGCCGCACCTGCTCGATCTGGTGCAGCCCCCAGCCGTCCACCGAGTGCGCCCCGCCTCCCGCCAGGGCCTCGCGTACCCACCGGTGGCAGTCCTCCACCGACAGCATCAAGTCGGCGAACTCCGGATTGCCCAGCCCCTCGCAGTTTTCTTGGGCGACGATGACATATCCGCCGGGCCGGCAGATCTTGCCGCCCACGGCAATCGCCTTCAGCCCCTGGTAGAAGACCCGGTCCAGAGGATACCCCGCGTTGGAGGTGATGACGATGTCGGCCGGCTCTTCCAGCACCACCTTGGCCGCCCGCTCGGCCTCGCGCATCGCCGCCATTTGCACTGCCCGGGTCTCCCCGGCCCAGAGGCCGGTAACCCGGCGAGGCTCGTCCAGCGTGCAGGCCAGGGCAAAATCCGCGCCGCCCGCCAGGTGGTAGG
>CALFVE010000288.1 GCA_937928475.1 uncultured bacterium
TGGCCGGCCTCGCTAGTCTCACCGTCATGCTCATCGGCCGGCAAGAGCCAGAGGCCGTCGGCGGAACTGCGCGGATCATTGCTTTGTCCGTGGCTGCTGTGACCTTGCCCCAGGTTTTCTTCGCGCGCCACTTGTCCCGCAATGCCGCTCGCGCCGGCGCGGTCACCGTGGGCTTCCTTCTGGGCGGCATCTCCATCCTGGGCGCGCTCAAGCACACCGCCTTCCTCGTGGCGCTGCTCCCTCTCCTTATCATCGGCGTCCCCCTGTTTTCGGCGACGTATACTTATGTCGCCGACCTGCGGCATGGCGGGCGGGCCGTGTCGGTTCAGCAGCGGGTCCGCAACTTGGATGTTCTGCTGCTGCATCAGGGGTACAGCCGGCGGCAGGTGGTCGCGCTCTTCCTCGCAGGTTCTGCCTATCTGTGCCTGCTCGCCCTGCTCTTGGTGACCCTGATTGAAGTCTCGTTCCTGGTGAAGACGGTCATCTTGGTGGTGGCACTCGTGGGCGGGGCGGCGGGGTTCTATGTGGTGCTACGCTTGCTCCCCAGAGAGCAGCCGCGCAGGGCAGGCTTTCTAGACCACGTCTCTCAGACACCCGCCGCACCCGGCGGGATAGAAACCCCGCCCTACGCGGAGGAGGTCCGGCTGCTCGGGGTGCGCTTGCACGCAGTGACCTATCAAGGTGCGCTCGCCGCCGTCGAGCAGTTCCTGCGCGAGGACAGACCGCACATGATTGTTACCGCCGACGCCTCGGCGGTCATGCGCGCCCAGGATGATGCAGAGTACCGTGAGATCGTCAGCGAGGCAGACCTGGTCACCGCCGACGGCGCCGGGGTGGTGCTGGCCTCCCGGCTGCTTGACTTGCCCTTGCATGACAAGGTCTCCGGGTGCGACCTGGTGGCAGACCTCTGCGCCCTGGCCAGCCGCCTGGGGCGCAGCGTGTACTTCCTAGGAGCGGCGCCGGGCGTCGCAGAGGAGGCGGCCGCGAAACTGGCGGAGAGAGTACCTGGTCTGCAGGTTGCCGGCTGTCATCACGGATACTTCGACGAGGAGGAAGAACAGCGCATCGTCGCGGAAATCAAGCGGAAGCGACCGGGCCTGCTGCTAGTGGCGATGGGCATTCCTCGCCAGGAAAAATGGATCAAGGCGCATCTGGAGGACCTGCGGGTGCCCGTGTGCATCGGGGTCGGCGGCAGCCTAGACGTAATCTCCGGCCGCAAGCCACGCGCGCCGGCATGGATGCAGCGCTGCGGGCTAGAGTGGCTTTACCGCACTATCCGCGAGCCGCGACGCTTGCCCCGTCTGGCCGCGCTGCCCTGGATTGTGTGGCGGACGTTCGCGGAGTTGTTGCGGCGCTGACCGCGGTCCGCGCCGTGTCTGTCTACCTTGACCGGCTCGGTGGCTCGGTGCTATACTTGGCTGGGGTCGGGGCGTAGCGCAGCCCGGTAGCGCGCACGGTTCGGGTCCGTGAAGTCGCCAGTTCAAATCTGGCCGCCCCGACCATTTTTCGTGCCCCCTTCCTGGCAGAGCGGGCGGCAGGCGTGACTGCCGCCCCTACGGGCCTCGCAGGTGCTATCTCCCCCGGCGGCGAAGCGCCCCCCGGTGATCCCATGTCTGCGCTCCTTTCCCTGCTCCAAGACCTCGTGCGCATCCCCAGCGTCAACCCCTCCTGCGCCGAGCCGGGGGAGCCGGGCGGCGAGGGGAGGCTGGTGGATTTCCTCGAGGATTGGTGCCGCCGCCAGGGCCTGGCCACTTTGCGTCAACCCACGCCCTGCGGTCGGGACAATCTGCTGGTCATCGTTCCCGGCTCGCGCGGGCCGAGCCTGCTTTTCGAGGCGCACCTGGACACCGTCGGCAGTCAGGGTTACGCCGGCGACCCCTTCTCGGGCGATCTGCGCGAGGGCCGTGTATGGGGGCTGGGAGCGTGCGACTGCAAGGCCAGCATGGCGGCGATGCTCCTGGCGGCACGCCGGGCTGCCGGCGAGCGCCTGGTCGGCGGGTGCCTGGTGGCCCTAGTGGTGGACGAGGAGAGCCTGTTCACCGGCATCAACACGCTTCTCCGCCAGCCCTTGCCGTTGCCCGTGCAGGGGGCAGTAGTCGGCGAGCCGACCGGCCTGGATGTGATTGACCAGCACTGCGGCGCGGTCCGCCTACGCTTCACCGTGCACGGCAAGGCCGCCCACAGTTCCTGCCCGGAGCAAGGCGAGAACGCTATCTACCGCGCCTGCCGGCTGGTTCAGGCCTTCGAGCGCTACCACCAGTCGCTGCAGCCGGCGACCGCAGCGTCCGAAGGACCGGTACGCACGTGCGCGGTGACTGTCATCGAGGGGGGGCAGGCCATCAACGTCATCCCGAACCACTGCGTTCTGTGCGTGGACCGCCGGGTCCGCCCAGATGAGCAGGTCGGAGAGGTTCAGAGGGAACTCGAGGCGGTGGCCGGTGAGGCGGCGGGAGGTGGGTTCCCTTGGGAAGTCGAGGTGATCCTGGTGGATCCCCCGTTGCCTCGGCGGGAACCTTCCCCCCTGGCGGACCTGTGCGAGCAGGCGGTGCGAGAGGTGCGCGGGGCCTGCACGCGGCGCTGGGCGAACTACTCCACAGACGCCAGCAAGTTGGCCGAGGCGGGCATGGAGACGGTGGTCTTGGGCCCCGGCGAGGTGGCTCAGGCTCATACGAAAGAAGAATGGGTGGAAGTGGAACAGGTGGAACAGGCGGAGGAGGTTTATTGGCGGTTGTTGCTCGCTATCGGCGGGAGGCACGCGTAGCGGGCGGCGCACCTAGATGCTCCCCCCTACACCGCCGCCGCGTCGGCTTCGGGCGGCACCCATTGGTGCCGCCCCTACAGGGACTAGCGATACCAGAACTCGATTGCCTTAGGGTAGGCCGCCGCGAAGATCTGCTCAATGCGGGCTCGGGCCGCTTCAGCGTCAGGCTTCTCCAGCGTGCTCAAAGTGAAGACCAGGCCGCCCGCTCCTTTTGGTCCCAGCGCCACTCGCAAGCCCATCCAGGCCCAGTCAGCGGTCGTCCCGCCCTTGTAAGCGAAGCAGAACAGAGCCAGCAGCGTTTGGCCTTCTTTGTGCAGGCGCAGCAGCCGAGCCTGCACCGGCTTCGGGTCGTCGCTGGAGGCCAGCGCCGGCACGGTCACCTTCTCGTTGCTAACGAGTTCCCAGCCCTGCGCCGGGTAGCAGCCCTCGGGCGAATGCACCGACCGCCAGTCCGAGGCATAAAGAACACTGAGACGCACGGGGGCGCCCGGCCCAACGTATTCCCTCTCGATCATCCCCCCGGCCGCCAGGAAC
>CALFVE010000289.1 GCA_937928475.1 uncultured bacterium
TATGGCTGGTGGCCGCTGCACCCGGCGGGCCTGGCCATCTGCCAGATCAACACGGTGGTAATTGACTGGTTCTCCTTCTTCCTGATCTGGCTGATCAAGGTGGTGCTCCTGCACTACGGCGGCGCGGCAGCCTACCGCAAGGCGCTGCCCTTCTTCCTGGGTCTTATCGCCGGGGCCTGCACCGGCATCAGCGCCAGTTTCTTCGTCAATATGCTGACGGCATGAGAAGAAGCTCCTATACTGCGCAGCTTCCTCCCTGCGCACTCTGGGTCGCCCTGCAGGCGTGGCTTCCAACCCGCCTGCTACAGTTGCGGCTCTGGCCTGCGGTCGCAGAAGTCTGTATCTTGCCGCGCCTCCACCGCGGGCGGAGCCGGATATAGTTCGTTGTAGTCCTCCCAACGGTCCAGCATGATCTGCGCCTTGCGGCGCAACTGTTCGGCCACCTTGGGTGCGAAAACAAAGGAGTCTTCCTCCTCCGGCACCGATGCAATCGGCAGGATCGGCACCGGCGCGTTCTCGATCAGGTTGGCCAGTTCGTAGGCGTTGTCCACCTCCGACCGGGCAATGGCGCGCAGTTCCACGCCGGCCCGGGAAATGCCGTAGGTCCCGGTGTGATCGCGCCAGACTACTTCCATTTCTTCCGGCCCGCGCCGGGCCAGTTGCTCCTCGTACTGGATGAAGTTGCGGCAGGTGGTCAGCAGGCAGGCCAAGGCCTTCAAGCGGTACACCAGCGCCTCCAGCTCGTGCCGCACGCTGCCCGACTGCGCATGCTCGATCAGCGCTTCCGTCCCCTGGGCGGCGCGGCGGGCGTGACCGATGGCTTCGTTGAGCGAATTCTGCGCCATCCATACGGCCGCCGAGCCGATCACCCCTCGCCGCCCCAGCATGGCGTGGTAACTGTTGGCCTCCACCTCGTTGGTAGCCACCTTGCCCTTCTGCCAGAAGGCTTTGTCCTCGGGGGAGAGCCGCGAGAGGTCCGGGACCAGCGGGGTGATGGCCCAGCGCATCATGGCCGCCCCTACCAACATGACGCTGGAATACCCCCATCCTCGCACGTGCCGCACGCACTCGACCGCCCGCTCGATCTGCTGCCACACGGCCAGCAGCGCCTCGGCCCTTTCCTCGCCCACGTGGGAGGCAGCCACCCGGCGCAGGACCTGCATCTGCCCGGCCAGTCCCTGCCTCGGGGTAGCCAGCATCTCGCGGTAGATGTCGTACAGCCAGTTCTCGGCCCGCTGCCCCATGCTGACCGAGACCCGCTCAGTGTCGGCGGCGAAGGCCTGCTCCATCTCCTCCGCGAAGGACAGGGCGCGGGGGATTCCCAGCACCGGGAACATGTGGTTGGCGAAATAGGTGTTGCTGCCCCCCATGCCGCTGCCCCAAGGCCGGCCCTGGGCATCCCGGCCATTGTAGAACTGACCGGGCAGCAGTTTCGCGCGGTCCACAGCCGGCGGCACGCTCTGGACGGAGAGGTTGACGGCCAGCTCGCAGCCGGCTTGGCGGGCACCGTCCTGAAGCGCAGTGAGGAAGCCGACGACGCGCTCAGTCAGGGTCCGATGGCGGCACCACTCCGGCCCGTTGTTGCCCGGGTAAGAGCCTGACCAGCAGAGGCCGCCCGCCGAGTCGTTGGTGAAAGCAGAGAAGAAGTCCAGCTCCGGCGCGGCCTGGCAGAGTTGGGACATGGACCAGCGGAACATGTCGAGGACCTCGGGATGATCCACGCAGGGGCTGAAGTAGGGCAGGCGCGCAATGCACAGGAGTTCCGCTTGGGCACCCCGCCACTCGGGATGAGCGCGATAGACCGCCTCGGGCAGCCACATGGGGTCATTGCCGCTGAAAGCCGCCCGCAAACCCAGGGAACGGAGAATCTCACAGCGCTGGCGAATGAAATCGAGGTTGCGCTCGGCCTCGCCCACAGGCAGCCACTCCTCCAACGCCGGGGGTACCGCCACCTTAAACAAGCCGGCCAGACGCATGGACCAGACCGGCCACGAGGACCACTCCGGATGCGGGTCGCGCGGGTCTTTCATCTGCCAGCGGCTGGGAATGACCTCGCTAATCGCCACGTGGGTGGCGCCGAGTTCGGCAGCCTTCTCCGCGAAGGCGCGGAAAACGTCCATGTCGCAGATGCGGGAGGGATCGTCGTCCTGGCTCCAGATGATGGCACGTTGCTTGGGGCTGTCTTGGTTGTTCGGGCACATGATGAAGCACTCCTTAGGCGAGAAAGGGATCGGCACTTTTTCGCGAGGGAAAGCTGTGCCTGGTGGAATGGGAATTGGGCGCTTTTCAGGGTGGGGGATAAGCGTCTTGTGGCTCGCTGTCGGTTCGCGCTTGCATAGTGGGCATTTCATCGACTGCGTACTCGGTGGTCAAGGCCAGGTGCCGTTTGGACAAGCCTTTGCCACCTCGGCGCGGAACCTGGTCAAGGTTATGAATGAGGTTGTCCCTGGGACAATCTCAGCGCGGGAAATGCGCTGGCGAGGCCCAGTGATGGCTTGTCACCTTGATTTGACCCCAGGGCTCAGATTCTCTCCACCCTCGGGTCGCCGTGCAGCGTCGGTAGCGGGTGCGGTCGCACCACGCTGCCGCCGCTTTCGTACGACTCAATCGCTGCGAAGATGTACTCTATGGTCGCCAGCGCGTCGCGGCCCGAGGCGCGCAGGTGCTCCGGGGGAACCCCGTTGCTGACGTCTTCCAGAAAGGCGTGGATGCGATTCGGGAAGGTCTGGCCGAAATCCTTGATGCCGGTGTCCAACACCTCCGGTTCGGCTTCCTCCCCGAGCCCCAGGCTTACTCCTGGCTTGGGCGCGGGCCAGTAGGTCAGGCGCTCGAGGCAATTCTCAATGCAGAAAGTGCCCTTGCTGCCCGCCACCTCCACGCTCCACCAGCCGCCCAATCCCCAAACCGCGTCGCCCCGATGGCTGAGCAGATACCCCACCGTGTCATCCGCAAACTTGACGTGAATGCTGTTGACCGACAGCAGCAGGTCGCGTTGGTTCTTACGGAAGCCCGGCTTGGTCACAAACGCTTGCACGTGGGTGATGTCCCCACAGAAAAAGCGCATCACGCTGAACGGATGGGTGAGGAAGGCCTTCATGTGCGCGTAGGGCTGGTTGAAGCGTGGTGTGCGGTTGGGACTGTAGGTTTCCTCTCCGCCGTTAAAGCCCATCTTGAACAGGAGATAGATGGTCTCGCCAATCAGGCCCTCGTCCAGGTACTGGCGGGCGCGTGCCGCGGTGGGCGTAAAGTAGTGGTTGAGGTTGCAGCCCAGGTACAGCCCCTTCTCGGCTGCGAACCGCACCATCTCCCGGCACTCCTCGATGTCGTTAGACAGCGGCTTCTCACACAGCACATGCTTGCCTGCCGCTAGCGACTCCATCGTCGGCTCGAAATGCCAACTCCCGTTCTCGTACCCGCCGGTGGACACGTCCACGATGTCCAGTTCCTCATTGTCCAGCATCTCTCGGAGGCTGTAGTAGGCGCGCACTCCGTGTTGCGCGGCCGCTGCCTCCGCCTTCTCTTTCACTACGTCGCAGACGGCGACCAACTCCGCCAGCGGATCCTCGCGATAGCACTTGGCATGGGTATTCCCGATGCCGCCCATACCGACAACGCCGACTTTCAAGGGCATAGGGGAGACTCCTTTCGACCCGCAGACATGCAAGAGCGCTGAGATGCCGCGCCTTACTTCAGTCCATGTGAAAATACTGCTCTAGCCACTCCGGGCCACCTTTCTCCAAGTCCCCGGAGCCGGCCGCAAAGAACTCCGCCATCTTCGCCTGCCAGCGTGCGTTGACCTCGGTCTCTCCCAGTCGCCGCAGGGCGCCGGCGATGTCCTCGCCCTCCAGATAACCGACGATCATCCCGTCCGCCCGCCAGAAGAGGGAATAGTTGCGCAGCCCCGCCTCGCGCATCGCCGCCAGCATCTCCGGCCAGACCTCGTGCGCCGCCAGGTAGTCCTGCAACCGCTCCGGCTTGACGTGCAACAGAAAACACTTGCGTTCCATAGGGTCTCCTTAGGGCCGCTCTGGTCCTGTCAGGCAAAAGGCGGGATAACGGGTCAGCTTGCCTCCAGGACCAGAACCCAGTCTTGATATATCGGCAGCGGTCGGCGCACGCCGTCCGCGCCGGTCAGCAATTCCCAGTCTCCTTCGATGTCAGGCACCACTTGCCCCACGTCGGTTTCCTCCCCATTGGCCGGGTTGAACAGGAGCGCCCGGTAGGCTATCCCCGGCTCCAGGCCCTTGACCTTCGCGCCGCCCCAGGCGCATACGGGCAGATAGATGACTCGCACCTGCCCCGGAATGCCCGCCGCGTAGCCACCGAAGAAGTCCTGCTCGCTCCAGTGCGGCTCGATCCACTCCGGGTGCGGCTCGAAGCACCACCACTCGTACCGCGCCAGCAGGCGCTTGGCGAGGCCCACCTGTCGCGACCCCGGCAGGCTGGCCGCCTCCTGCCAGGGGGTATGGCCCCAGGCCATCCCGTGCGGCGAGGGACCGTACGGCGCCTCTCGCGTATTCACCTGCCAGATACCGTT
>CALFVE010000290.1 GCA_937928475.1 uncultured bacterium
CAAACCTCGGCCATTTCCTGCCGGAAGAGCGTTGAACCGAGGGAAGCGCCGAAGCGGTCTCCGTCAGGACTCGCTTCGAGTTCGTCGGGGTGCATCTCTTTCCACCAATCGGGGGGCTGGAAGATAACCGTGAGCATCACCAGCGCCTCCGGGTCCACCGAGACCGCCATTTTCAGCCACTCCTCCACGGGGAACCCACCCCACCCGCCGAAGGTCGGATCAAACCGCCCAGGCCCCGCCCACCCGTTGGCGATCCTGCCAGTCTCGAACTGATGAATGCCCCGGGGGGGAAGTGGCGTATGAGTTCCGCCTGCTGCGCCATGGCCTCGCGCCAGTCGTCCGCGCGGAAGTTGCGAACCCAATAGGACCCGTAGGCCAGGGGGCGCCCATCGTAGTATAGACAAGGGCGGCCTTGCAGCATACGAATCTCGGCTTGCTTAGGGGTGGACATGAAAAGGCCTCCGCTTGCCGTGGCTCGCACTAGTTACCACCATGCGCAACAGTGGTGCATTCGCCGCGCCAGGTCGGCCGCCCTTCCTGCCAACTTCGCGGTAGGCTCCGGCAAGGCAAGCGCAGGCAGACCGGGGCGACGTAGCCAAGCTGGAGAGCGCCGTGAGGCCAGAGCGGGCGGTCAGATCCCGCCATGCAGGGCAGGACCTGGCCGCCCGCCAGGCCGAGGCGTGCGCCTCCTGGCGAACCGCGGGGCAGCAATCAGCGGACGATCACGTTGACCTGACCGGCGACGTAAACGTTGACGTAACTGACGCCCTCGGCGGCGCCGGACGTCGCTTTGATCTGGCAGGAGCCATCCCCCTGGGCCGTGACCCGACCGTTGTCGTCCACTGTGGCTACCGTCTCATCGGTCGAGGACCAAGCGACCGGCGCGTAAGGAATCGCCACCCCCAGGGCATCGTAGACCGTCGCGCTCATTTGCGCCGTCGGCTCGGAGGGCGGATAGAGCGTGCGCTCGGCCGGGTCCACCACCACCGAATTGGCGACGCGGCTGCGCACCTGCACGAGCGCGGTGCCGAACTTGCCGGACCTTGTCTCCAGGGCAGTGACATGGGCGTCGCCGTCGGTGTGCGCCGTCACCTTACCGTTCTCGTCCACCGGCGCCACCGCATCGTTGTCGCCGGCCCACTCGAAGGTCGCCCCGATCAGGATGTTGCCGTCCGCGTCATAGGCGGTGGCCGTAAGCGGGGCGACATCGCTCGGCTCCAGGTTGAGCGGGTCGGGCGAGACCTTCACGCGCACGGCTAGCGCCTGCGTGATCATGGTGACGCTGGCCGTTCCCCCGACAGGGACCTCTACGTTCGTCTTCGCCCAGGCAATCACGTCGCCAGTGCCGTCCGAAGTGGCGAAGGCTTCCACCACGATCAGCACCGGCCCGGCCGGCACGTTGTCGAACGTGGTCCCCACATTGCCGCCTTCCGGGGGGCGGACGATCAGCCAGGGACGGGCCGGCGGCGGCACCGGCGGGGGGGACAAGGTAATGCGGACGCTGTTCGTTGCCACCGGCAGCACGGCCGGGCCGACCGCTGGGCGCGGAGGGAAGATGATTGCCATTTCCACGGTGCCGCGTTTCGCCGCGGGCAGGAAGCCCCCGCCGCCACCCCCACATCCCAGACCCACGACCACCGCCGTCACTGTCACCAAGGCGATACTGAGCCACAGCCATCGTGCTTGGATGTTCCGTCAGCCGACCTTCGGTTAGATTTGGTTTTACGATGGCATTGAGACTAGCAGGCAAGCCGGCCGAAGCGGCCTACCGCCCCCACCATGAACTCCGTGTCTTCGCCTTGCGCCTTGCGCGCTCCCACCAGCCCCGTCCAGTCGCCCTTGCCCTCCACGTACGCCAGCGCCGACCACACCGCCGGGAAGTGCTGGCGCCTCGCCAGTTCCACCCACAGATCAACACCGGCTGACTGATACAGGCGCGGGAAGTACAGCCCGTATGTCTCTAGATGGCGCCCTCGGGGGTCCACGCCGACCTCGGCATAGGCGTCCAGTTGCATAGGAGTCACCGGCAGCGCCAGGTCGGCGCTCAAGCCCCAGCTCTGGTGACGTTGCTCCAGAGCGTTCAGCCCCAGCGCACCCCCAGCAACGGGTACAGAGACCCGGCCCAGCCATCCGCCAGTGTACCAGGGAGGCGCCACCGGGCTCTCTTACTCGTTCAGCCAGGCCACGAACGCTCTGCACTTTGGCGAATGGTGGCTGACCGACAGCCCATCGAAGTGCGCCACACTGAAGAGCGATCCCAGGGGGTGTTGTTGACTGGCCCCTCCAGATAGCGCTGCCACCCAAGACGAAGTCAGCGTTGGCCTGTCGCTTGACGAGGAACAGGTCACTTGCCCGGCTGTCTATCTCTCCGTCAAAGTCCGTGAAGGCCTGCAAACCGGCCTCGGCGTAGAACGGGCCGCTGATGGCCGAATAGCGACCCCAGGCCCCGGCGAACAGCCGGCCGGTGTAGACAGCGGCGGCCACGTCTACCTGTCCGCCGGTCATCGCTCCCAGGGCGAAATCTAAGGCGCCGATGCGCGCCGTGATCTGCGAGTCTTTGCAATCCACGCCCACCCAGGTGCCGGGCGTGGCCTTGATGTCTACGCCCGGCTCCAGCCTCGTCCACCACGGGTAGAGGGCGCCCGTGCCGAAGACAGCAGGGAGGCTGGCCAGTGGCGGCGTGGGACCGCCTTCGGTCCCGGCCATGGACCAGGTCCCAGGGTCCAGGAAGACGCTGTCGCCGACGCTGGTGAACTCAGCATCGCCCAGCCACGCTGAGGCCAGGTCGTAGTCGCGAGCCGCGGTCTGCCCCGGTACGGTGGGACCGGCGTACCACAGCCAGGTTCCCCTGCCGGTAGCGGTGGCAGTGGCCCCCTCAATCTCCGCGCCCCCCGCTCCGGAGGCAATATTGGCGAAGACCTCCCTCGCGAGTACCGTGATGCGATTGTTGTCGGGGTCGGTGATCACGCAGTCGCTGCGCGAGCCCATGCGGACCTTGCTGCCGTCCGGGAACTCGATCTCGCAGGCGGAGCGCTTGCCGGTCGGAACCCGGCTCCCCGCGCTCAGGGAGGTCCCCACCGTACTGCGGCGCCACTCCCCGCTGGGGCCGGGCCGGTGGGTAACCTGCAGCCTGATGGCGCTAATCTTGGCTACCCCGGCCTGCGTCGCCGCCGGTACCGCCCATGCTGCCAACACCAACAGGCTCCCCCACAGAACGTGTTTGTGCCTCAGCGGGTTGCGCTTCATGCGCGGTAGCCCCCTTGACCGTGAAGACCTCGATTGGCTCGTCTCTGCCCCGTACCTGGGCCTCGCCCAGGGAGACCAGTTCCACTTGTTCTCCCACCTGCACTGCGGTGGCTTTGCTCATCAGAATCTGCGTTCCGAACTCCTTGTTCAGCCCCTCCAGCCGCGAGGCGGTGCTCACCGTGTCTCCCATCACCGTGTACTCAAGCATGTCCTCAGAACCCACGTCCCCGGTCACCAGTTCCCCGGTGTGGAGGCCGATGCGGACGTGCATCGGCCAGTCCCGGGCCCCGCCTGGCT
>CALFVE010000291.1 GCA_937928475.1 uncultured bacterium
TCGGCGTTAAAGGCCTGGCAGACCAGCGGGTGCAACTGGATGGCCTTCCCGTCAATCAGCACCGGCTCGAAGGCCTGGATACCCAAGCGGTGGAGCGTCGGCGCCCGGTTGAGCAGCACCGGATAGCCCTCGGTGACCTCCTCCAGGGCGTCCCAGACCTCCGGCCTCATGCGGTCTACCATGCGCTTGGCGGTCTTGATATTGCTGGTCAGCCCCTGCTCGACCAGGCGACTCATCACATGCGGCTTGAAGAGTTCCAGCGCCATCTCCCGGGGCAGGCCGCACTGGTGCAGTTTCAGTTCGGGGCCGACCACGATCACCGAGCGGCCCGAGTAGTCCACGCGCTTGCCCAGCAAGTTCTTGCGGAAGCGGCCCTCTTTGCCCTTGAGCATGTCGCTGAGCGACTTGAGCGGACGGCGGTTGGAGCCGGTCACCGGGCGGCGCCGCCGGCTGTTGTCAATCAGCGCGTCCACCGCTTCTTGCAGCAGGCGCCGCTCGTGATTGATGATGGAATCGGGCGCATTGATCTCCATGATCCGGCGCAGCCGGTTGTTGCGGTTGATTACCCGCCGATACAGGTCGTTGAGGTCGGAGGTGGCAAAACGCCCGCCGTCCAGTTGCACCATGGGGCGCAGTTCCGGGGGGAGGACTGGGATGACGTGCAGAATCATCCACTCGGGGCGGTTCTTGGAGTTGCGGAAGGCCTCGGCGACCTTGAGTCGCTTGACCGCCCGCGCCTGCCGGGCGCCGCTGGACTCCTCGATTTCCTTGCGCAGTTCCCGCACCAGTTCCTCGAGGTCAATCCGGGCGAGCAGTTCATGGATGGCCTCCGCGCCCAGACCGGCCCGGAAGACGTTGCGGAACTCGGCGCCCAGTTTGCGTGCACAAACCTCGGCTAGGACCTGCAGGCGGCGGTACTCCATCTCCGAGATGAGTTGCTTCACGCTTAGCCCGAAGAGCAGTTCCTGGGCCTTGACCAGTTCCTCGATCTGGCGGTTGGCCATCTCGGTCTGCTGCTGAATGCGCCGCGAGAGTTCCTCCTCAGTGAGAAGCGGCGGCGCCACCTCTTCCCGGCGCACCCCGAAGAGGTCCTCGGGCTCCTCCTCGGCTTCCTCTTCTTCTTCCTCGGCGGCAGCCAAGCGTTCCAGGCTTTCCTCATAGCGCTGGCGCAGTTCCTGTATCGCCGCCTCCGCCCGCTGGCGGATGGCGGCCCGCTCTTCCTCAACCGCCTCGATGATCAGCGCCTGGTTCTCGTCGATCAGGGTGCGATCCACGTGAGTGACGATATAGGAGGCAAAGTAGATGACCTCCTCCAGCAGGCGGGTGGACATGTCCAGCAGCAGGCTGATGGGACTGGGGCTACCCTTGAGGTACCAAGAGTGGCAAACTGGCGAGGCCAGGGCGATATGCCCGAGGCGCTCGCGGCGCACCTTGCGCCGGGTCACCTCCACGCCACAGCGGTCGCAGACTATCCCCTTGAACTTGATCTTCTTGTACTTGCCGCAGTGGCATTCCCAGTCGCGGGAGGGGCCGAAGATGCGCTCGCAGAACAGGCCGTCCCGCTCCGGCTTGTAGGTGCGGTAGTTGATCGTCTCCGGCTTCTTGACCTCGCCGTGGGACCAAGAGATTATCTCCTGGGGCGAAGCCAGGCCGATGATGATCGCCTGAAAATCTGTGGTAGATACTGCCAACTCAGTCGCCTCCGAAGGCTGTTCCGAATCAGGCAGGCTGCGCCGCCTCCCGCCTCTCGCTTCTCGTCTCTACCGATAGCCGTCCGTATCGCTGTTCAGGTCCAACGGCTGGCCGTCGCGGCCCTCTACCTCCACCGACAGTGCCAGGCTTTGCATCTCCCGAACCAAGATCTTGAACGACTCGGGAACTCCCGGCTCCTGGATCGTCTCGTTCTTGACGATGGATTCATAGGTCTGTACCCGCCCCTGCACGTCGTCCGACTTGATGGTCAGCATCTCCTGCAGGGTATAGGCCGCCCCATAGGCCTCCAGCGCCCACACCTCCATCTCTCCGAAGCGCTGGCCGCCCATCTGCGCCTTCCCGCCCAGCGGCTGCTGCGTAATCAGCGAGTAGGGCCCGGTGCAGCGCGCGTGGATCTTATCCTCGGCCAGGTGATGCAGTTTGAGAATGTACATGTGGCCGACGGCCACCGGCTGGTTGAAGGGTTCCCCGGTGCGCCCGTCGTAGAGCGTCATGCGCCCGGTCTCCGGGTCGTACTGGGCCTTGTGCAGACTAGCCTGCTCCACCGCTGCCACGATCGCCTCAGCGCGCTCCTGCGGGCTGGACAGCGCGGCCCAGGTGGCCGGCTCCAGGGCCAGCCATTCGGCCTTCTGCTCCAATTCCTCCGCCGGCCGGCGGCTCAGACCCCTGATCAGTTCTTCCCGCAAGGTCTCCCGGGTCCAGGGGCCGGCCCCCTTGATTTCTTCCCAAACCGCGGGCAGGTGGCTCTGGGCATACTCCTCCAGGGCCCGCAACCGCATCTCCTCCGCGACCAGTCGCATTCCGTCCTTGATTTCCTCGCTCTTGAAACCACGGAACACGGGGGCCTCGAATCGTTCGCCCAAGTAATGGGCCACCCAGCCCAGGTGCACCTCCAGAATCTGACCGATGTTCATCCGCGAGGGAACCCCCAGCGGGTTGAGGCAGACATCCACGGGGGTGCCGTCCGCCAGGTAGGGCATGTCCTCCACCGGCATGATCCGGGAGATGACGCCCTTATTGCCGTGGCGTCCGGTCAATTTGTCGCCCACGGTGACCTTGCGGCGCTGCGCAACGAAAACCCGCACCATCTGGTTGACACCCGGCTTGAGTTCATCCGGGGGCAGGGGTTTCAGGTGGCCGCCGCACCGCTCACACTCCTGGTGCTCGGGAGCCTTGCCGTAGCCAAACTCGGTCCCGCACTCGCGGCACTGATAGCGGAACCGCGAGAAGGTGCGGCTGCCGATAACGATGCCCTTTTGCCCGTGGGGGACTCGCAGGGACACATCGCGCATCTCCTCGGCTTTCTTGCCAAAGATGGCGATGACCAGTTTCTCCTCGGCGGTGAGTTCCGACCGCCCCTTGGGAGCCACCTTGCCCACCAGGATGTCTTCGGCGGTGACCTCCGCGCCGATGCGGACCACGCCGGACTCGTCGAGGTTTTTGAGGGCGTCTTCCCCGACGTTGGGGATGTCCCGGGTGATCTCCTCCGGGCCCAGTTTGGTGTCGCGGGCTTCACACTCGTAGCGCTCGATGTGGATGGAACTGAGCACATCATCGCGCACGATTCTCTCGCTGATGAGGATTGCGTCCTCATAGTTGTAGCCTTCGAAGGGCAGGTAGGCGACGAGCAGGTTCTTGCCCAGAGCCAGTTCGCCCTCGGAGGAGGCGCAGCCGTCAATCAGCGTGTCGCCGGCCTTGACCCGCTGGCCGGGCTGCACCCGCGGGTGCTCGTTGGCACAGGTGCCCATGTTGGTGCGCACGAACTTCTTGAGGGTATAGTTGACCTCACCGCGGTGGTCGTAGCGCACCTTTACGTGATTGGCGTCTGCCTCCAATACCTCACCGTCCTCCGCTGCTATCACCACCGCTTTGGAGTCCACCGCGGCG
Organism: uncultured bacterium; assembly: GCA_937928475.1. Lineage (GTDB taxonomy): Bacteria > Armatimonadota > Zipacnadia > Zipacnadales > Zipacnadaceae > Zipacnadum. The sequence goes on from CALFVE010000291.1 coordinate 3,601, forward strand.
GCGCGCTCCAGCCCGCTGCCGATGAGCGGTCGCTCGGTGCGCACCAGCGGCACCGCCTGCCGTTGCATGTTGGAGCCCGCCAGGGCCCGCACCGCGTCGTTGTGCTCCAGGAAGGGGATCATGGCCGTGGCCACGGAAAACACCTGACGCGGCGACACATCTATGTAGTCCACTTCCTTGGGCGGCACCTGGGGAAAGGCGCCCCGGTAGCGGCACTGTACTAGTTCGTTGACGAAATGCCCCTGCGGAGTGACCGGTTCGGTGCTGCTGGCGATATAGTAGCGTTCTTCCTCCTCGGCGCTCAGGTACTCGATCTGGTTGGTGACCCGCCCGCCGACGACCTTCCGATAGGGCGTCTCAATGAAGCCGAACTCATTGAGCCGGGCGTGCAGGGCCAGGTAGCCAATCAAACCGACGTTGGGCCCCTCCGGGGTCTCAATGGGACAGATGCGACCGTAGTGGCTGTAGTGCACATCGCGGACTTCCAGTTTGGCGCTTTGCTTGGAGAGGCCACCCGGACCCAGGGCCGACAGCCGCCGCTCGTGGGCCAGTTCCGCCAGCGGGTTGATCTGGTCCATGAACTGCGACAGTTGGCCGCTGCCAAAGAAGGAGTTGATGGCCGCCGCCAGCGGCTTGATGGAGATCACCGAAGCCGGGTTGATCTCCTCGGGCGCCAGGCTGGTCATGCGCTCCCGGGCAACTCGCTCCATCCGGAAAAAGCCGGTACGCAACTGAGCCTGCAGCAGTTCCCCCACCGCCCGGACACGCTTGTTCTGCAAGTGGTCAATGTCGTCCAGTTCGCCCTCGCCTTCAGCCAGTCGCAGCAGGTACTTGACGATGGCGATGATGTCCGCCCGGGTCAGGCTCCGCTGACTCAAGTCCACGGGCAGGCCCAGTTTTCGGCTGACCTTGTAGCGGCCCACCTTGCTCAGGTCGTAGCGCTTGATGTCGAAGAAGTAGGAGTTGAGCAGCGATTCCGCGCTCTCCACCGTGGCGGCATCGCCGGGGCGAATCCTGGTGTAAAAGCGCAGCAGGCCCTCCTTGTTGGTGGCCGCGTCGTCCTCCAGCAAGGTGGCATGAATCTCGAAGGGCACCTCCAACACGCGCACCTGTACGCGCCCCATCTGGCGCAGGACGCGGGCGGCCTTCTCCGTGATGTACTCATAGGCCTCGACCACGGTCTCGCCGTGGGGCCCCGTGATACTGTCCAGCGAGTAGTAAACGTGGTATCCCTCCACGCCGGGCATGCCCCGCTCCTCGCTGCGCGCGAAGGACTTGATGAGTTCGCGCACCTCCACGCGCCGGTGCTCCCCGAAGCACTCCAATATCTCCTGGTTTGTCCCGGTGCGCGGGACGTTCGTCTCCCGACCCTCTTCGAACCAGTCGAAGGCGCGCAGTAGGGTGGTTACTGGGAAGCGCCGGGTCTGGCCGATCTTCACCCCGATGGCGCCGCTGGCGGACATGCCGATCTCGGTCCAGGCGCCTTCCGCCGGGATGACCTGAGCCGAGTAGAGCACCCGCCCGGAGTTGTCAATGGTATCGCGGAAATAAACGCCGGGTGAGCGGGACAATTGGCTGATGACCACCCGCTCCGCCCCGTTGATGATGAAGGTGCCCCGGTCAGTCATCACCGGGAGCTCGCCCAGGTAGATCTCGCTCTCCTTGATCTCGCCGGTCTCCTTGTCTACCAGGCGCACCTTGGCATAGATGGGTGCCTCGTAGGTTACGTCGGCCTCCCGGCATTCCGCCTCGGTGCGTTTGGGCTCGCCCAGGCGGTAGTCCAGGAATTCCAGCGCCAGATTGCCGGTGTAGTCCTCGATAGGGCTGAAGTGCTCGAACAGCTCGTACATGCCCGTTTCGAGGAACCACTTGTAGGACTCGGTCTGGATCTGGGTCAGGTTGGGAAGGTCGAGGATCTCGCTGTACCTGCGGCGCAGCCGCTCCAAGACCGCGGTTCGGTCCACCATAATGAGGCTGCTCTCTCCTTGGCAAACGGATAGGGGGCAGACAGACGCAGATACCCCCCGCACACGGCGGGAGCCTGACGGCCCGCGGCCTCAGGTCTCCACCGCGTGATTGGGGGGTTGTCTCGTTACCTCATCGCTTCTTGATCGTCTGCCGATCCGGAGAATCCGGGACGCTGGGCCGTTATTGTAACAAGCCGCGGCTCACAAGTCAAGGGGCTCCGGCCCCTTTTTTGCCGCGACCCCCACGGCCTCGTCCCCGATAGTGACGTTGCGGGGGGTACAGAGGTTCCCTGCTCGCGGCAGAAACCGACCTGCACCTACCTCGAACCGCGCGTCCGGGGGACGGCAACCAGGAGCAGAGAGTAGGCAGGGGTAGCAGCAGATCGCCCGCATCCGCCGGGCCCGCGCTGAAAACCGGAAACTCAGCCCGCTGGCGGGCTAAGGAAGGGTCCAGAGGCTCACTGCATCCTGATCCCTGATAAAGATCCGGCTGCCAGAGATGACTGGGTGCGCATAAGTCGCCGTTTGCGCGACTTGGTAGCGGGCTATCTCCTCATACCCCGCCGCCGTGGGTTTGTACACCAGCAGCCAGCCGTCGCTGGGCAGAGCGAAGAGCACCGGGCCGGCGGAGACGGTCGCCGCAAAGCCACCCTGGCCTCGCGGGGTGCCATCAGTCCAGGCTGTCTCCCCGGTGGCAGCGTTCAGGCAGAAGAGGTTCCCCCGGTTGGAGAGACCGAAAAGCAACCCCTCGGCCAGTATCGGACTATTGAA